>NZ_JBQIOP010000002.1:0-193281 GCF_056822245.1 Petralouisia sp.
ACAGGATCACTTTCTTTCGTATTTTTTGTTTGCAAACTTATTATACATCAGAAAGTCCTGTATGACATTTTTTTATGGAAAAGTTGTAAAGTGGTGTGATAGAAGAAAGGCGGTATTATTATGTGTAATGTATATAGCTATATGAGGATAAGCACATCAGAGGAAAGAGATTTACAGAAGTTTACCCGTCAGGAAAGTGCGTTACAAAGATATGCAAAAGAGAATGACATTGAATATCTGTTAGAGTTTAGGGAAGACAAAAGCGGAAAGAATTTTACAGAGCGTAAGCAATGGCAAAAGCTAGAGAGCATAGTACAGCCGGGAGGTACGATTGTCTTTAAAGATATATGCCGCTTTACAAGAGAAGCAGAAGTTGGGTATATGAAGTATATGGAACTGTTGAATAAAGGCGTTGAATTGATTTTTATTGATAATCAGACAGTAAGCACTCCGTATATCAAGCATTTATTGAATGTGGCAAAGGCGCAGAATCTAGTAGCAAGGACGAGCCTTGAAAGCACTGTAAAGCTATTGCTGATTGTGGAGTTGGACAGAGCAGAGCAGGAAAGAAAAATAACAGTTCAAAGAATTAAGGACGGAATAGAAGCCAGTAGCAAACGTAGCGGCAGAGCAACAGGGAAGCTTGATAAAATGTCAGACGAGTTGAAAGCGGATATACAGCTATTCATTAAAGATAGAAGTATAAAGCAAATAGATTTGATGCAGAAACATAATATAAGCAGAAATACGTTAAAGAAATATATTGAAATAGTTAAGAATGAGAAATAAATAATACTTCATTAAGGGTATGTGTTCGGTGCGTACCCTTTTATTTTGTTCCAGAATAAGCATAGGGTGGGGGTTATAGCAAAACGCCGCATAGTGGTAGTAAGCGTGTCAAATTGCCGGGCATTTTCAAAAAGCCTTAGTCCTGCTGCCATTCTGAAATATTTTTGAAATATGCAAAAAGACGGTTTTGTGATAAAATGAAAATTATCATTGTTATGGAAGAGGTCGTTAAAATGAAAAATCAATCATTAGCTGCTAACGTTATGAAAATTTCAATAGAAGATTCAATACATAAAGTTATGGACATTATAGAAAAAGAAGATGGAAGAACCTTTGAAGAAAAAAAGAAAGAAGCAATCAATTTTCTTAAGGATAAAGAGAATACGTTGCTGGCAGAACGTTTAATTGATATTGCTGCATATGATGAAATTGGGAAAAAGATTTATAAGAAGTTCTGGGCAATGGGAGAGTGTATTATTACAGAAAATGAAATTATACTACGAAAAGTACAGGATTCGGATAAAGACATATTTATTGAATTGCAAAAGGAAAATAATATCGTTAAATCAATGATGAAAGAAGAAGCCTATCGTAATATGTTATGGAATGAACATATAGAGTATAAAGCATTGATGTTTTCGGTAATCGTGGATAATGAATATGCCGGATATTGTGGTATAAAGAATACTACGCATGAACAATGGGAGATAGCGATAGAAATTTTGAATAAGTGGAAACACAAAGGAATTGGATATAGAGCAATTAGTGTTATGTTAGATGAAATAAAGAATCGTCTGAATGTATCGGAATTTCGTGCAAGAATTGATGTTGAAAATTATCCAAGTCAAAGATTATTTGAGAAACTTGGGGCAGAGCCTAATGGTATTTCAGAATTTTTGTTGCATGAGGAAGCGGATATTCGTAGATGTGAGGAAGAAAATATTCATTTGCTGGATGAGAGAATACAGAAATTAGCAAAGCAGTTTAATGTTGAACCAAGAAAGTTGTTAAGCCATGTGTTGGAATACAAATTAATGTGGGATTAAAGAAAGTGTCTGTAAGTGTTCATAAATAGACAAAAATGGTTTTTCATAACACACTTGTAGCACACAAATAGTCTGTAAAGCTTTATTTTATGCGGTTTGAAGTTCACCAAGAGATAATTCAATCGAATATTGCAAAAGAGAGACATTCCCCGGAAACAGCGTATTTCCGGGGTTTTCTTATATTCTGAATTTCCTATGAAACAGTACAGAATCACACAAAATTTTTACGGTAACTAACACGTAACTGACATATGAGAAAATCTTTTCCTTGTGTCGTGCGCACGAATATCTCTATGCACTGGTATGTGATGACCTTGCATCCGGGAAAAGTAAGTGCGGGAAGAAAAAGCAGGGATTCCATGAGGAGCAGCGTCGCATGTTGGAAAAGTGGCAAGTAAAGATTGTAGAACGTAAGAAAATATGATAAAATACGACATGACAACCGTGTTGCAGGGTGGGCTGACCTCTCATTTTTACAGAATGGGGGTGATGCTATGAAAAGTCATTTTGATTTTAAGGATATTATGACCTTTGGTCTGTTCCTTTTGGCGTTGCTTACATTCGTTTTTACGTTTTGTAAGTAAGTCTGCATAGAAAAACCACCCTTGAAACTTTGGCGAGTGAAAGGGTGGTTTTTCTGCTTTTACACTGGTCAACCCAACTTGTGGGCGGTTGTCTTTTTGTATTTATAATATACCATAAGCGGGCAGAGAGTTCAAGTGTAAAATCATTTTACCCATTAAAAGGAATTATGAACGAAAACAAAGCAAAACATAAGTTCCCTGAAACAAATTAGAAAAATGTCATTGACAATGGGTACAGTTTAAGGCTTACGGTTATTACATTCAAATATCCGTTCATATCACCAACAAAACCCCGACAATATTTATGCCGATATATTAATTATATTCGAGTAAGGCAGGTGGCTAAAATGCTGTGGGTAGCGGTGTGTGATGATGAAGTCATGGAGTGCTGTAAGATAGCAGGAAAAATTAAAGTGATATTGAAAGAAATGAATATCCCCTGCATGATACGGCAGTTTTGCAGTGGGCAGGAACTGATACAGTCGTCAGAGAATTTTGACATCATTTTTCTTGATATTATCATGCGCGATTTAGATGGAATGAGGACGGCACATATTTTTCGTGAAAAGGCATTTGAAAAAATTCTCATTTTTATATCTTCCAGCAGGGAATACGTATTTGAAGCCTATGATGTAGAGGCTTTTCAGTATTTGCTGAAACCGATTGATGAGAAGAAATTGAAAAAGGTATTACAAAAAGCTGTCCTCAAACTAGAAAGCCATTCACAGGAATTTATTATTGTCAGCAAAGAAAGACAAAAAAAGAAATTGTTTTTAGATGACATTTATTATTTTGAGATAAAAGGGAGAATCATGGATATTCATGGAACGGATGGAATTTTTACATACTATGGGCAAATTGGCGTTTTAGAAAATAGTTTGCAGGAAAAAGGATTTTTCAGATGCCACAAAAGCTATCTCATAAATTTGAAATATGTTGATGTATATAACAGGCAGGAAATAATTCTTGATAATGGGGAGCGGATTGTGATTGCAAAAAGAAGATACGAGGAATTTTGCAAAGAAATTTTGAGGTATATGAGAAAAAATGGAGGAATCATATGATACAGGACTTTGCTGGTGTTTTCCTGGAACTGTTATGTTATTTCGCATATATATGTATGGCTGGAAAGTTTTGCAAAGAATATTTGGAAATTTCACAAAGAAATGAGAAATTGTTTGCGGTTTTCGGTTTTTGCGGGGGCCTGTTAATACATGCTGTGGGTCAGTGTTATTCTATTCCGAATATCGCCCTGATATTACTGAACCATATATTTTTTATAGGATTGATATTATTGTTATTTCAGAGGAATACAGAGAAAAAGATTTTGGCTGCTTCTCTCCTGATTACTGCAACAACGCTTGTGGAAAATTTCTGTATATCAATTTTTTCGTGCTTCATGCTGTTTTGGAGGCATAGGGTCAAAAACATTGCAGTTCCGTTTTTGGGGGAAAGAGAAACAAATCTGATTATCTGTGTCAGTTTCACTATGACGATATTCGTTATATATTTGGGAACACAATATCTCGCATCTATTTTTTACTGTAAGACAGGAAAATGGTATATTTTATTGGCAATTCCTCTGCTTGCAATTACAGTAGTTACCGATGTGGCGAATTGGGGAGCAAGTAACGGCATTTTAGTCAGAAGCGGGGGAGATATGGGGTTATATTATGACCAGATTTTCAGCCATGCGGGATTTTGTGTCATGACAGCCTTATCTATATTTGGAGCAGGCTGTTTTGTTTTTGGAATGAATAAAATTTATATGGAACAGAAAAAAAGCAGTCAGTATCATTGTCAAATTGCAGCTTACAAAATGCTGGAGGAGCAATACAGTCAGTCAGAGCGGTTAAGGCATGACTTGAAAAACCATATCATTGCTTTATTGGGGTTGTTGGAAAGCAAAGAGTGGGAAAAAATGGAGAGCTATCTGAAAAACATGGAGGATAGCGCCGGTTTGGACGCCGGCGAACAAATTACAGGGAACAGAGTCGTAGATATACTGCTGTATCAAAAGCAGAAAATAGCTGAAAGAAAAAATATTATATGGGAATGTGATGTGCAGATACCCAAAATGTGTGACATGAATGAATTTGATTTATGTGTATTGTTCGGAAATATATTAGACAATGCAGTGGAAGCGTGTGAAAGGTTACAGCATAAGGAACAATATTGCAATCAGCGGCAGTTTATTAATATTCAATCAGGGGTTGTAAAAAAATGCTTTTTGTTAGAAGCAAAAAACAGTGCGGATATGGAAGATAAACATAAAATTGGATTTACGAATAAGGGAAACCCAGAGGAGCATGGTATTGGTCTGTTGAATATCAGTGATGTAGTACATAAATATAATGGGGTTATGAATATAGAAGTCCAAAATGGTATTTTTACGATTTCAGTTTTAGTGCCCTTATGTACTTCCGCACATAACATCAAACAGGTTATTTGAAACAGAAAGCTGATGGTGCATATTTATACTGCCGAAAAAAGAAATGAGAACGGAGAACGATTGGAGGGTTCGTTATGAATGCAAAAACGATGGAAGGGCTTGTAGGCGCAAAAACGAATATGGATTTGCTTAATTCGCCATTCAGGGTTTACAAGGAAGCAAGGCGCAGGGGTGATACGGCAACAATGGATCGGGCAATGGGGTATGTCGCTGAATTTTCAGACAAAGCAGACGAATATAAGGAAGCAGCCGACAGGGGAATGAAAGAGGACGCAGAGGAAGCAAGAGAAAAGGCAAAGTCAGAACGTGAAGAAGCAATTCAAAAGCGCAGGGAGGAACGTGAGAAACTGGAAGAAAGAATTGAGGAAAGCAGAAACAAAAATAAAGAAACGGATATCCTTGAAGTCAGTGAGGAAGGCAGGGGATTATTAAAAGAGAATGGTGTGGCAGACAGTAATGCTTCAGATAACATTAATCTGGATAACACGGTTTCCCATAATACAAAGACTAAGCAGGCAGAGAGTGAAAGGGCAAAATCATTTGTGGGATAGCATGAGGCGGTATGAGATAATATGAGAGCATAGAAAAATGCTTGTTTTTGTATAAAATGCCAGTAGAAATCCAGCAAAAAATGAGTATAATATATGAATAAGAAATTCCGTATAACCGCTTCCTTATTCTGCCGGAACCGCATAGCGGCAGTGACAGAACAGGTGCAGATATAAATTTTTTCGCCGCCTAACCAGCGGCTGATAAATGGCTGGGATACAAATTTTGTGCTTCGCTGTTTGGCGGAGCATTTTTGTGCATCGGAGATAATTTGAATACGGGCAATTTTTATTTTATGAAGGATGGGGATTATCAAAGGTTTCCCAAGGGTAACAATATGAATATTAGAAAAGCCGGAATAAATGATGTATCAAGAATAGCTGAAATATATGTATTCAATAACAGGATGTATTATTTCCCTATATTTAAAGAAGAGGAGTTTTCTTTTGGTGAGCTGCAAGTGGTTTCGCTGGCAGATAATTATTTCAAAAAGAATGAGATACTGGAACACATATATGTTTTTGATGATGGATTAATCAGGGGTTTTATTCAAATGAGTGAAACGGAAATTTGTAAATTGTATGTGGATACATTTTTTCAAAGTAAAGGGATTGGCAATGAACTGATTGAATATGCAATTAGAGAATTTCATGCGGATCATTTATGGGCATTAGAAAAAAATACCAGGGCTATTTCATTTTATCACAGGCATGGTTTTCATTTGACAGGCCAGAAAAAATTTGAAGAAGGCACGACAGAATATCTTGTGGAATTAGAAAGACAGAAGTATAGAAAGCTGTACGATTGTACGGCTGCTTATACGTGAGACAGTTTGATAAGGCCGTATCTCCTCGCACGAGTATGAAAAACAGTGTCAGGAGAAGCAGATAATATTGTATTTTGACAATGTGCCGGATGAAATTCAACCGGGAGTGCATATGCGTACAGTAAACGGAGTCTGTTTGTCTGATGGGCAGATGATAGAATATTATTCTGGTTTAGTGAAACAGTATGGCAATCTTACTGCAAGATACAAAAATGCAATTTGTTTTATTATGGATGAAAATCATATTTACGAGGCTATGGAACCGTCTATGGAAAGCAGCACATTTATTTTAACGGATACGCCCCGCAGTGCGGTCAGAAAGAAAGGATTTCCGTTAGACAGCCTTTCCATTGATATAAAAACCAATCAGTACTATTATGATTTGCCGGCAGACAAATTAAAAGGGGCGTCTGGTGGAAATGGATTTTTAGAATTTTTTCAGAAAATTTTAGGCTGTGAGAAACAATAAATGTATTCTGGTTTTTTCTGACCTATTAACATTTCAGGCTATTTAGGTTATAATGATAGACAGGACAAAACACAGTGTTCAAATTCTGATTTTTATAAATAGGAGACAAAAGGATGGCGAAGAAGAATCCATTAGTTTCTCCGATCTTAAAATGGGTAGGAGGAAAAAGGCAGCTTTTAGACAGCATTGAACCCCTTATCCCGAAATGTTCCACATATTATGAACCATTTCTGGGGGGCGGCGCAGTGCTGTTTTGCAGGCAGCCGGCGAAAGCCGTAATTAACGATTCCAATCAGGAATTGATGAATGTTTATCTGACAATCAAAGAAGAACCGGAAGCATTGATAAGTAAACTTGAGGAGCACAGGGAGAAAAATTGTGAGGATTATTTTTACCATGTGCGGGCATTGGATCGTGACAAGCAGGGATTTGGAAATTTAACCAATGTGGAGCGGGCGGCAAGAATCATCTACTTAAACAAGACATGCTATAACGGCCTGTTTCGGGTCAACAGTTCCGGAGAGTTTAATTCCCCCTGGGGCCGGTATAAGAATCCCAACATCACCAATGAAACAACCATTCAGGCATTATCGGATTATTTTAACCAGGCGGACATCACCATCAAGTGCGGAGACTACCGCGAAGCGCTGAAAGGAATCCGGAAAGGAGCTTTTGTATATTTTGATCCCCCTTATATGCCTATCAGCGCCTCCGCTTCTTTTACCGGATATACAGCGGGCGGGTTTGGAGAGCAGGAGCAGATTGCCCTGAAGGAGCAGTGCGACGCGCTCCATGCAAGAGGTATTAAATTTTTACTGTCTAATTCGGCCTGTTCCTTTATCGAAGAATTGTACAAAGACTATATTGTCGAGTATGTGAACGCCAAACGGGCCATCAATGTCAATCCGGAAAAACGGGGAGAAATCAAGGAGATACTGGTACATAATTATGAGCCTGATTGATGAAAAATGGGAAATTTTATTTGAAAAATACAGCATTGAAAATGAGATCAAAAAAAATGGACTGTATTACATTACTGCAGATCAGATACGGGAGGTAAAAGAACCCCGCCTGATGACGAAATTTGACACCCGGGAATCCCTGCCGGGTGTTTTTGGCAGAAAAATAGCGATTTTACCGGTGACAAGAGGAAAATATGTTCTGGGAGAATTTGATTTGTATCAGGATTTTCCGGAACCGGTTTCTGATATCAAACAAATGACAGGCGCCAAAATCCCGGATTATTATGAAACCATAGATATCAACGATATCCGTTCAGAGGCCAATGCTATTAATATTATGAGCATTGCAGGAATTCTGGATGATTTTCTGGGGGAAGCCTCCATGGTGCAGACAGTGTCCGGCCGAATGGGCTCCGGCACCTTCGGATTTTATGTCAGCGGCTGGAATTCAGAAGGCCGCCAGAGCAAATCTTATCTTACGGTGGAAAATTCTCAGGTGGAGATAGACGGAGGATTTGAAAATCCCAATGTTTTTTCCATCATCGAAGGAAAAAATGTAGTTCACAGCAATTTCCTGATTCGGCAGTTATATTATCCGGCAAGGCTATGGAATTCCAAGATCAGAAAACGGATTCGGCCGGTATTTCTGGTGTATTCCAATAATATTTTCCGTCTGTTGGAATATGAATTCAGGGATATCAATGATTACAATTCCCTGAAACTGGTGCAGGAAAAAAATTACAGCCTGGAGGATATTGAAATAACCTGGGAGGATCTGCGGGACGCCTGGCAAAAAACGCTGATAAAACCAGAACCGGAGGTCACTTTTATTCAGGCAGACAGTTTCCCCAAAGTAATTTCCCTGACCGAACATCTGAATGAAGAGCCGATGTCAGGAGTGAAGATAGCGGAATTGTTCGGATTTCGGGAGAGACAGTCGGATTATTATTTTAATGCCGGAAGGTATTTAGGGCTGATGGAAAAGCGTTCCGGAGAGGAAGGAGTGAAGGTGCATCTTACGCCGTCCGGCAGGCGGCTTCTGAAAATGCGCTATAAGGAACGTCAGTTGGAATATGTGAGGCTGATTTTGGAGCATCAGATTTTTCATGAATTGTTTGAAATTCTGCTGAAAAGCCACAGGATGCCGGAGAAACGTGAGATTGCTGCCAGAATGCGGGAGCAGAGGGTCTGCGGGGAAAGCCTGATCGCAAGGCGTGCAAGTTCGGTGCGGGGATGGCTGCAGTGGATTTGGTCGTTGGTGAATTAGAAGAGTCTGGCTGCGGTTCATAGCCAAATTTCCCACAGAGTGCGTGTTTCGTCCGTGGATCATAACCAGAAATCTGAGATTTCGTAACAGTTCAGCCTTTGGCTTCACCGTTACGGAATCGGCTCATTCTAAATGTTTATCCTCCACTCTGACCGGCGCTGGACAAACATTCCCAGGCGCTTAGCGCCCTGAAGCGTGGCGCTGCAAATATAGGTGATCTCTTCTACGGCTTAGAAACGGGCCGGAATAAAATGGGACACCCGGCACCGATTTCAATTCGAATACTTCCAGGAAGATAGATAGTTACAGGTATCTTTACATATAAAAGAGCCTATAAAACAGGGCACGAAATATATAAGCATCTTCATATCTTTATCAGAACAATAAACATAGACTATGAAGGCAATTATGGTTATTACTATGTGCACTGCCCAAAAATATTTAAGGCGTAATGAACTTTTGAAAAACAAATACACCAGTATAAGAGACAAAAACAAGTAAAAAATACTTTTTATTACACCTTGATAATATGTGTAAATAATTGGATAATCTTTAAAATGAATAATATATGATATCTGTTTCAAGACTTCTTCTCCTAATTTCCCCCACCCTTCTAAATCAGACCATTTTCCAGGTAAAGACCATACCGGGAAATCCTCTATGCTGGCAAATATAAATATTCTTACATACAGAAACCAAATTAACATAACGACAACATAAAACCATTTACTATGAAAGCCCCTGGCTTCCATAGCATGGATGGCCATGCGGCCCGCCGGACGGCAGTCTGAGCATGATGAGGGTTTACTATCCCATTTCTTATTTTGGCAAAAACAAAATCCCATGATACAAAAAAAGCAGAAAAAAATTATAATATAAACAATCCACTTTAATAAATTTACATCAATTATAAAATCACTATCCATAAATAGATTTTCTATCTCGTGATAACTCAACGCCTCAATTCCCTTAACCATTGCTAGCGATATTTTACTCTCTAAAATGTTCTCTTTGTTGTTCTTTGAATAATCTTCATTTTCTATAATTTTCACACCGTTCTCATCCGGATAATCTTTATTTTCGCCTTTCAGCTGTGTACTTTCTTCATTCAAAAATACAATTGGCATTTTATTTTTTATTAGTTTTTTTACTTCATATAATTTTCCCCTATATTCTATTTTTTCCCCTATAATATTTTCTGTACCAAACAGTAAATACGCCAGTTCGGATGAAATCACACAGGATAATTCTCCCCTGTTTAAATACAATTCTTTTAATATACCATTTTCTGCGCAGATTACATATCCAACAGCAGTATGTGTTAATCCCTTTCCACATAATTCTTCCTCTTTACCTATATTCCAGATTTCACAGTCTATTTGATATTTATTACATTCTTCCACAATTCCTTTCGACAGCACTGAATCTGTATAAATATAGGTAAAATTCTCGTCTATGTTGCTTAATTCTTTATAATAAGAAATAAATCTCATATAATTTAATATTAAGGCAATTCCAAAAGAAAACGCCACCATATAACGCAAGCGTTGGTTGTTTTTCATTCTTCTATTATCCGTACCCTGTCACCTTCCTTTATCGTCTTGCTGGCGCTGACTACAATTTTGCTGTATTCGGATATCTCTCCTTCAACAGCTGCATATTCCCCATTATTTTCAATTAATGTTACTGGAACATATTCTGCGATTAACTGAGCCCCCAAAACAGTCTCATCTTCCTTTATCTCTATGACATAATATCCGGAGTTTCCACTATAAAGCGCCGATAATGGGATACATTTGGGATATTTCTTGCTGCTTTCCGTAAAACTTAACACCGCACTGCCCGTTTGATAAACGGAATCTGAATCCACTTTGGCAGTTACTCTATACATCCCATCTTCTCCTTCCGCAACTTCACTAATCTTTACTCCGTCCAGAAGAACATTTCCCTGCATCATTTCCAGCATACATTCTGTCCCTTTCTCAACAAAAGGAGTGGCTTTTTCGCCAATAAATCCTTCAAACTGAAACGGCTGGCTGAAATCTTCAAGAATTATCACTGGCTCTAATGTAGTGATACTGCCTGTGGAGATACTGCACTCCAAAATACGCCCCTTAAATTCAGAATATACATTTCCATTTTCTTCACGCAAATCATTGAGCTGCTGTAATAAATTTTTCAAACTTTCCTTTTCCATCTGCTGCAATGCGGAAGAATTATTTTTATTTACTCCCATGCCTGCATCTTCGATCTGTCTTGCGGCCGCCTTTAAAGATTCATCTCTGGATGCTACTGCACTCTCATATAACTTCTTTTTTTCATAATATTTCTGCTCTAACTCCTCTCTTTTTTGTGTCCATTCCTCTAATGCACTCTTTTCTACAAAAACATCTGTTTCTTCAATCTCCTCTTTTTCTACCTCAGCCTGTTCCACTGTTTCCAAAGTATCATTTCGTCTTACAACATTCTTTCCATCTGATTTTTCATTTTCTAAACTTCCTTCTTCAGGTTTTAAGGAATCATGCCGCTCTAATTCACTCTTGGCTTTCTCCATTTCTATATAAGCGGTATCAACCTCTTTTTCTGTGGTATTTAAAGCAGCGCTATAATCTTCTTCTGCCCGGATTAAACTCTGGTTTTGTAAATTCACTTGTTCTTGATAGGCATTTTCCAAATCTGCAATTTGTAAGTCACATTTTTTGATTTCCTGTTCCAACTGTTTAATCTTTGATGTAAGATCCTCCATATCAACGGAGAAAAACAAGTCCCCCTTTTCTATAACATCATTCTTTTCCACAAAGACATTTCCAATGCGAAGATTTTCCTGGCAATATATCGCCTGTTTTCCCTCTGTCCCAACACGGCCTTCTATTTCTACCGGATATTTCAATTCCATTTCTTCCGATGGACTGATCGCAACCTGTGGAATCATAAAGGAATCGGCAATTCTGGATAGAATGGTTAAACCTGCCATTACTGCAAAAAACAAAAGAATTGCATTCGTCTGTTTCTTACGAACAATATTTTTCATTCCTGCGAGCATAAATATATCCTTCTTTCTATTTTTTTAGCGCTATCGATCCAATTCCATTACTGATTTCATCCTTTCCCCAAAATACAATCAGAATCATAGGAGTCAGGACAATCAGGGAAAACACAAATATATACTGGACATTATCATAATTAATGCCTGGTATGTATATGGAAAACGGCCATAGGGACGGTGTTTTCAAGAAAAGCAACGGCTGCTCTATCATATTCCAATATTCAATCACACTTAACAACACTGCCGATTTAATTCCCGGCATAGCCAGAGGAATGCCTATATTCCAAAACATCTTTAATCTGCTGCTGCTATCCAAAGAACATGCTTCAAATACTTCTTCCGGTATGCCAATAAAACTACGATATATGATAAATACTGGAAAAGTTGAAAACACCGCCGGCAATATAACTGCTGCATGTGTATCAAGAACCCCCATGTCATTAATGACAATATAATTTGAAAGCATTGTTACCTGAAATGGAAGGAGCATTAAAATAGTGTAAAGATAAAACAGCAGGCTGCTTAACTTACCATGCCATCTGGAAAAGCCCCATGCTGCCGGAACAGAGAAAAAAATCTGCCCAAGAATAATCAGGCATGTCAGTTTTACTGAATTCCAAAATACAACATAAAAATCTGGTTTATCCAGGAGCACCTCAATAAATCCCCGGAGGGTAGGATAAGACGGAAATAAGAAGAAATAAGTATCTCCCTGTTCCTGAAAAATTCCTCCCAAGCACTCCATTAATTCATATTCTCCGGTAATCGCGCCAACCAATAAAATAAAAACCGGAATGCATGAAAGAGCACACGCCGCCACAGCTGTAAAAAAAGATAGTTTACTCATGACTGAATGACTCAAGATTACCTCCTCCTTTTTTACGGAACGGATAAACAATCACTATGAAAACACATACAATTACGACTGCACTTGCTGACATCTTTTCCACTGACATATCCCGGAACCAATTGTGGAACAAGTGCTGTATCATATAAATGCTTTTATCCGGGTACTCGCCTGCCAGCAGGTAACATTCACGGTAGGATTTCAGTGAACCAGTGATTGCCAATATAAGCGTTGCAGAAAACATAGGTTTTAATCCGGGAAGAGTAATATGCCAAAATATCGAACAAGCGCCTGCACCATCAACATTTGCTGCATCATACAGGTTTCCCGGTATCCCCTCAAGTCCCGCCAGCCATAAGACAACATAATACCCCATATTTTTCCACAAAAAGGTGGTAACCAAAATCCAAAAAGCATAAGAAGAATTCAGCCAGTCTGGCCCCACGCCAAGACAGCTATTGATAAGCCCATTTCTGTGAAATACCATTTTCCATACAAAAACCAGTGAAACCACAGGCACTGCCATCGGCAAAAGACAAAAATTTCTATATAATTTTACCGTTCCAAAATAGACAATATTTGCCAATAACAGGGAACACACCAACAATAACGGCACACATATCAGAATAAATTTCAAAGTATTTCCCATTGCCAAGTGAAATGCCTGGTTTTGAAATACTGTTTTATAATTATAAAATCCTACAAACACCTCCCCCGTGACATTTGTGAATGATCTTTTCACCACATCTGCAAAGGGAAAAAATACAAAGACAGATACCCCTGCCAAACTAGGAAGAATAAACGCAAAGTCTTTCAAACTACAATAAATTTTCTTCTTTCCTTTTCCCACAAAACGTACCTCCTGAATTTAACGCTCAAGAAGATACAGCTCTAGCGACTGGACAATCTCATTTACGGTTATGTCAATTTCTTTCTCACCTGACAAATAAGGGATTCCATTTTCCAATATTGTATTAATCACAATATTGTCTTCCATTGCAGGTGTGTTAAGGCCCGCAATTTTCTTTTCCAACTTATCAAAATCCTCTTGTTTTGGCCATTCAAAGGTCTCTCCTAAATTTTCAAATCCCTTTCCATACTCCTCCAATTTACTTTGCGAAGGTTGTGAAACCATGTCTTTATAAGCAGCTTTATTTACTGGAAATCCCATAATCACCATATACATTCCGTCAACAAATATTTTCTGTTCGTCATCGCTAAGTGCAAATTTGAGAAATTCCTCAGCATTTTCTATGTGATCTGATTCTTTATTAACTCCTGCAATAAGGGCGCTGAAAACTCCCTCCGAAAGCGTCTGATAGGATAAGTCCCAATTTAGAACATTCGCATAATCCTGCAGGTGGCTCAAATATCCTAATTCCATTGCAACATTTCCATAGTTGATAGCTGACGCGTCTAACCAAGTATCATTTGCAAATACATCATAATCCTTCTCTCTTTCTTCATTCCCAGCAAAAAACTTGGATATCTCATTCTCCTTTTCCAGTAAATCATCATTTATCAGCTTCACATTTTCTAATACTTTCTTCAATTCTTCTTTGGAAATCCGTCCTTCCTCTTGTTCTACCCTTTGCCAATAGATACTGAAGATGTAGCGCAAGAGATCCTGCTTTTTTCTAAAAAAAGGAGGCAAATCTTCTGTATTTTCTGCTGTTTTTAGCAATTCCTCTACAGAATCAACTTTAGAGATCATATTTTCCGCGCCAATTAATACTGGAATCTTAAATGAAATAGGAATCACATACTGAGAACCATCTGCCTGATACGCCGAAAAAAGATTCCCAAAAACCTTATCTTCCTTCATGTATGTTCCCAAACCACTGCTTAAATTTTCAAGTATGCCTTTTTCCTGGTATGACTTCCACGGAAGTCCGTTCAAGATCAAGACATCCGGACCATTCCCCGCCATAATTTCTGTATTCAGGTTGCTTATCGCATCCGTTTCATCTTTCAAAGAAGAATCACCCATACCAACTTCGTGTTTCACTAATACATCTGGATGTGCCGACTGGAAATCAGAGATTATTTTTTCTACGACAGAATTATCCTTCAAAGAATAAACAACCAGTTCATGCTCCGGCTGTGTAGGCAAATCTGCATCGTATTCATATCTCAATAGTTCCATTTCTTTGCCAGAGAACTCTTGTACAAACACAAGGAATACTTTCTCACTGACACGAAAAAAACCTTTTACATCATAAGTCTCATCTGAGAAACTGCTCAATTTTCCGTCCACTAAAAGCTCGGAAAGCGCCATATTATAATCTGTTCCGTAGATTCCCGTTTCGTTGCAGTAAAATATTTTGTCCTTTTGAGTGTCTATATCCATACAGCATAAAAAGTTATTTCCCAGCGGAATGGACAATTCCCCCGATTGTTCTCCCGTATTCCTATCTAATACCTTGACCTTTCCGCTATATTCATTCACATATACTTTATCTCCAAATAGGCCAACTTCCGCTGCATTTGTATCCAACTCCCATAAGACCGTTCCTTGCTCCAATTCAAAACAAAAAGCCTGAAAACTTATCTGTTCATTTTCTTCTGCTGTCAGCATTCCATAAAGTTTTCCATCATCAGAAAGCAGAATCTGTTGCAGTCCATAACCTGACTCCAAATGTATCTCTTCAGGCTCAGGCAGCTGTAACGATAATTGCCGGACATTTGTATCATCATCCACATTATCTATCCTAAAGTAAGAGTATTCTCCAATGGGATGTTTTTCGTCTAAAGGATCTTCTGACATTTTCCCTGCGGATGCAACAATGTCTCCATCTGCCCCAAAACAAGCGGAAACCACCCGGTAATTTTCCGGAAGCCATTCTTTCCCTATTTCTTTTGGCTCCCAGGAAACGCCATAGTCCTTGCTTTCGCAAAAAAAGAAACTGCCCGGTTCATCTTCAAACAACGCTTTCACATTGCCATTTTCGTTACACTCCACATCAAATATATTCTTAATGGATACCGGAAAATCAATCTTTTCCTCCCGATATCTGCCCTTTGAAGCCTTTTGGCCTGCATATTCATCTGTCTCATTTTCCTGCACAGAAACTTCCTCTCCTATTTCCTGTTTATTGTTCTTAAAAGAATTGCATCCAACAGCAAATACAGAAATTAGGCTTAGCAAAATGATAATCCATAAAAATTCTTTCCTTTTCATAAAATACGTTCCTCCTTTTTTCATAGGTTTCAAGGCATGCCTTTCTTGATATAGCTTTTTTATATTATCACATCCAAATTTAAAAAGTCCTCTAAAAGTTCTCTAAACAACCATTTTAATTTAGAGGACTTTTAGAGAACTTTTGTGGTATAATTTGTCCTAAGGAGGAATCCACGAAGTGGGAGGATGCCTTAGGGTTCTTAGAACACCCCCCCCCTGGAGTAAATCACTGAGAGGATAATTTAAATGAGGATTTTGATTATTGAAGATGATACAAGCCTTACAGAGTTGTTGAGTTATGGTTTAGAAGAAAACGGATTTTCTGTTGATATTTGCCATAATGGACTGGAGGGACTAACTTTAGCTTTGCAAAATTTACATGATATTATTTTATTGGACAGAATGCTGCCCAGCCTGCCTGGAGAAGAAATCTTAAGGAAAATACGGCATAACGCAGTGGATACACCCGTAATATTTATAACCGCCATTGGGGATTCCTCAGAAAAAATCAATGGCCTGGATCTTGGAGCTGATGATTATCTGGTAAAACCATTCGACATTGGTGAACTTCAGGCACGCATACGCTGTGTCATGCGCAGAACCTTTAGAGATTCCTCCCCTTCTCTGCTTGAGTTTGGAGACATACGTTTCTGTATAAAAGAATCAAAATTAATTCATATGGACAACATCTTCATCCTTTCCAAAAGAGAAGGAGAGCTTATGGCTTATTTTTTCAAAAATCCAAACCGGGTTCTGACTCGTCCGCAAATCATAGAAAATGTATGGGGATTGAATGCGGAAATAGAAGATGGCAATTTAGATAACTATATTTATTTAATCCGCAAAAAATTAAGCAGCTTAAATACAAATGTACATATTGTAACGATACACCGTCAAGGATATTGTCTGATGCTGAAAAAAAATATTTGAAAATTTCCTAAAAGATTTAATGTCAGTGATTCTTACGGAAGAATGGAGAATAGCATGTTTCATAAAATCCAAATCAAACTTTCATTTATATGTTGCCTTTCCACTACACTGATTGTACTTATTATTATTTTGTGCTGCCTGAATGCATCTGAAAAAAATATGTATGGTCAGGAAAAAGCGCTTTTCTTTCTGAAAACCAACACCATTTCCTCTGATATACATTTATCTGAAAGCATTAATATTAATTGGTATATGAGAAATTTTACTGCAAACAAAAACATCCTTTATATTGAAGTGAATGGTTCACCTACTACGCTTTCTTCCCTTATATTATCAGATAGAGATATCTCTGTTATATTAGATATAAAAAAATATATGAAAAATAAAAATATTATCTCCAATCCCCCCTCCAGTTCGTCCGATATAGATCAAAAGTATTTTGAATATACATCAGATAATCATAAATTTCTTGTTATGAATACAAAATTATATGCAAGTGAACAGGAAATAACCTATATTTATTTATATAGTTTAGATGATTTTTACTGTAATGTGAATAAACAACGTATTCTTTTTTTTGGCATCTGGTTTTTTTCCATACTAATATTATACTTATTTTCACATATATTTACTTCAAATGCATTAAAGCCTGTGATTCAGAATGATGAGAAACAGCGGCGCTTTATCGCCTTTGCCTCGCATGAATTACGCTCACCACTAGCTATATTCAAAACCGGATTGTCCATTTTAAAGAACAAACCTGATACCAAAAAAACCGAGCGAATTTTTTCTCTAATGGAAAATGAGATGTCCCGAATGGAACGATTGATACAAGACCTTTTATGTCTCATAAAAGTTGAAAATGCTGAGCTGAATTTTAATTTTGAATGTGTTAATCTCGCAAATCTGTTAAAGTCCATATATGAAAAATATGTTACAATTGCCAAACAGAGAAACATTACCCTTTCTTTGTCAATATCCGGCGATTGTAATTATGACTGCCTTTGTGATCGACAGAGAGTGGAACAAGCAATTATCATCTTATTAGATAATGCCCTGTTTTATACTCCTTCCGGGCAAAATGTATCGTTGAACATATACTATTCACATAAAAAATACCATATACAGGTTATTGACACCGGAATAGGCATCTCTGACAAAGACAAAGAAAAAATATTTGATAAGTTCTATCAAGTTGATTCTTCCAGAAAACATAAGGAACATTTCGGACTAGGACTTTCCATTGCAAGAGAAATTTGCTATACACATGGCGGAACTATCTCTGTAAGTGATACAAAAGGCGGCGGAAGTACCTTTACAATCAAACTTCCTTTCAGACAGTAGACGTTTTATAAATATTTATCCTGATAAAAATCATATAATAAATCAATAGTAGTCTCGTTCAGCTGTAATTATTGCAAAGTTGTAAAATTTAATTTGTCATTTATTCTCCGAAAATGTCAATTGTTCCATCGCTATTGAAAATTATCACCTGTAAAATATAATAATCTTACAAGCGCTTGAATATTACATTTAGGAGAGATAAAATATGAAAAGAAAAATTACAAAAAAAATTATTTCCCTAGCCTTAGTTATGGCTGCAGTTTTTATGTTTCATGCCACAGCATTTGCTGCAAATTCTGAAACATCAAACACATTGGCTGTTACCAAAAATTCTGATGTTGGTATATCAACATTATCAGATACTACTGGCGAAGCGTTTGTTATCGGCGATGGCGTTCACTTCAGAACCTCTCCCGTAAACGGAACCATTATAGGTAATTTATATTATGGTGACAAACTATATGTATACAGTACGAGTAATGGCTGGGCTTATGCATATTCATACAAACACAATTGCACAGGATATGTATCGACAGATTATCTTACTAAATAATAAAACTGCTTATTAAAATGGTACCATTTATAAGGAAAAAGAGGAACTGCTACAATGTCTGGACAGATCCTCTTTTCTTTTATTTTAAAATTCAAAATAAAGAAAACCTTAACAGCAATCAACTGTCAAGGTTTTTAAATCAGTTCCTTTTTCACTAATGTTTCTTTAAACGCTTAACTTCTTCTGGTATTCGTGGCTGATGATGCCAATACAGACAAAGCGAATTTACATTATTTTCAGCTTCCTTATGCGCAATATATGTGATTGCCTTTCCAATAACTTTTCTCACATTTTTTTCTTTTCCTCTCACTTAACACACCTCCTGTAAAACCATCAAAATTTCTTTATGATTACAAAACCCAACATAACGGCTATACTTTAAATATCATACATTAAATTGGGATAATTTAAAAGAGAATATGCATAACTTACAATTATTTTGTATAATTGACATTATTTAAACTCTGTATATCATAAATAGCTCATAAATATGTCATATTCAAACTTAATAAGAAGAATCACATTGGAAAGACAATTTTCACCCAAAAAATTTTATTATTATGTTCTATCTTAAAATTACCATCATACCTTTTAACAGTATCTTCAACATTTACTAATCCTATACCCAGATGCCCCTTTTTGGTTGTAATAAATTTATCCCTTTTGTTGTTAAAACTTCCAACAGGGTTTTTTACGCTTATTATCAAAAATTCGTTATATTCATGAATATGTAATTCTATCTTTCTATTTTCTTGAACGTCTATTTCTTCACATGCTTCTATCGCATTATCTAACAAATTAGACAATATAGTTGTCATATCATAATCACTTATAGTTAATTTTTCAATATCCTGCACTTTAACATCAAATTCTATTTCTTTTGATTTACAGGTAATATATTTTTCGTTAATAATTAGGTTAAGTATTCTGTTTCTAAATCGAAAAGCCCTGCCTATACTTCTAATATTTTCGTCTATTGTGTCCAAATATTTATTCGCGTTTTTAGAATCACCATCGGCAAAATAATTTCTTACCATATCTATATGACGCTTAATATCGTGCATTATCCTTTGCGTATTAATATACTTTTCATCTATATTTTCATAATAGACATTCATCAAATACTTTTGCTGCTCAATTGCCAACTCTCTTTGCTCATATTCCATAGCATCAGAAACATATTTAAATAAATATACTTGCAGCAAATTTAACAGAAAAAATCCGCCAATAACTATTAACAGCAACTTACTTTTTCTATAATTATTTTGCACTAACGAAACTATAAGTGAAACCACATATAATTCAAAAAAAATATAAAGGATGGCAATGATGGATTGAAATAAATTTATCTTTTGTATTTTCTGTTTTAATAATAGAGTTGCAATAAAATTGTATAATAATAAGCCAGTTAAGGGTTCCGATACTCCCATCAAAAAATTGATTATATCATTCGTTAATATATCATTTATATTTACAAATTTGATCGTACTAATAATCACTATAGGAAAAATCTCAATAAAAATCATAAATATCAGAAAAAAAGTGTTATAAATCACAAAGCAGTAATTCTTTTTATAAAAAAGAGCAGTTATAAATATTAGCAGCAGCCAAATCACCAAAGAGTTTAACCAAGGAATTCTAAACCTTTTAAAATATATGGATATAACGCAAAATAATAACCATACAAAAAAATAACAAACATTATGATACTTTCTTTTATAAATTTGATCCATAAACTTTATAAAAATATACCCCCATGCAGGCGTCGTTATAAACACCAACATTTTTTCATATGCTGACATAAAAAATTATCCCCTTATCTTATTCACAATTTTACATATACGAATATTATTATACAGATAAAATCATAAATAATAAAATGTTTCATGTAAAAAATCATAAAAAGAATTTTTAAATTTCACGGCTCTTTTTTGTGCCAATGGAACTATGTCCCCATTCTTCATTGTAATTTCATAACCTTTTATATTACGAATATTATAATAATTTACGATGTAAGCGTTATGCGGCATACCAAAACCATAAGTTTTCAAATCGTTATATATTATTTTTAAAGTTCCACTTTTGTGATAACAACCTTGATTCGTATGAATATAAATTCTTCTATTGTTAAACTCCCAATAATAAATATCAAATAAATCGAAATCCACAATTCCCTCATTAGTCTCGATAGTTAATAATTTCTTATTATTTCTCTGTTGAATATATCTAACACATTCATTTAAAACATCTTTTATTTCCTTTACTTTTACGGGCTTTAATATATATTGAAATGCATGGACTTGAAAAGCAGACCGTATATATTGAACATAATTTGTAACAAATACAATTTTGGTATTAATGCTTTTTTGTTGTAATTCTTTGGCAATATCTATACCATTATGATTTTTCAACTCTATATCCAAAAAAATAATATCAAAAATTATATTACAGTTTAACACGGTTTTCGCATCAAAAAAATTATACAATGCAATTACATTTCCATCTTTAAAATATTCTCTTATTATTTTTTCTAATTTATCGACAATTTTTCTTTCATCATCGCATATAGCAATCTGTAGCATCATTCTCCCTCCCCCTTATACTTTCGATATCTTGGACTTCTACTTAATCCCAATAATATATCTATCACTTCTATAATCAATACTGATGTGATAACATTACAATAAGAAGTATCAATTTTCACAAAAATTAAAAACATGGCAAAATAAACTGATATTATCTCAAAAACAATTTTTCTGTAATGATTAATATTTATCGTATCTACGGGTTTATTAACATCATCAACTGGAGCTAAAAGACAAATTACCACAGATAAACTAAGATTTAAAACTATAACACAGACAAACGGAACAAATGCAAAAATATTTTTTAACAATATTCCTAATATCATGACAAAAACAGAAAATATCATGCACATTTTATCAGTCGATGCATGAACCCCTCCTGCATTTTTCCGAACAATTGAATATAATAATATGAATATAACTGTATCTAAAAATCCGCCCAAAATAGTACCTATAATTAGCATAATCAGAGTATGCATTATATGTGATACAAAAATATTAAATCCAAACTCAAGTACGACTTTATCTTCATGACTCATTTCTTCTACTGACACAAATTTATTTATAATTTTTTCAGATATTCTTTTGAGCATAAATAGTACCTTTTCCCCAATCATTATTTATATAAGATTTCTTTTCCCCAGTCATGACCTATATTTTAAGAATAACTCCCATAATCTGACATTTTTTACAATTCTATAATTTACCATATCATACATATCATTGAATTTCAATAATGAAAAGCAAATTTTGAACTGCCTGAGTAATACCTGAATACAAGCGGTTTGTGATGCAATTTCTATTTTCATTGGGGGTTCTCTATGTTATGTATTGCAAAAGAAAGGTAGGAAAATCCCTGCCGCCGGCACATAGCGTAGGAGAAAATAATCCCTACCTGTTCATGAATATCTGAACATGATTTTGTTAGGCAAAGTAATCTGCTTTCTTTAGCATTAGGAAAGTATAAAGGGGAAAAACAAACCGTATCAGTAACTGGAAAAGAGAACATGGACGCTTATTCTCGGGCAGTGGGTATTGCCGAGTGAAGATGACCAGCTGTATTGCCCAAAACAAGAGTCAGACATTCGGAATGCTAAATTTCCGAGTGTCTTTTTTGTGGCGCGTCTGGTGGTATGCGATTCTCAAGGGGGATTCTCCAATTTGCGATAGAGTGTGTTTGAAAAATAAAAATTGCGCGAAAAAATAAACTTGGCAAACGAATTAATATTTTGTATACTGTAAATTGAATAAGAAGCTGAAAAAGGGGACAGCAGACAGGATGGAGGATATTTATGACAGTAAACAAGTTGATTCAAACCTGCGCAAAGATTAAAACGGCAGTTTTTATGCTGCTCTTTCTGTTTCCATTTTTATACATGATGATGGGAACAACGGTACAGGCGGCTGAGGGCGGTACAGAGAACAAGCATTACACCTTTAAAAGCACCAGCGATGCAGACGTTTCCACTAAGGCGAATCCGGGGGAGGTTACAGTACTGATATTTGGAAATGTGGGATGCAGCCAGACAAGAGGCACACTTGGCAGTGTTTCCGCCTGCGACTGGGTGCAGCGTCCGGATATCCGGGTTATTTATGCAGCCTGCAGCGGATATTACAACAAAGAAGAAGTTTTGGAGGAGGAAGAGAACTATGGTGGACCCGGAATTACATTCTGCTATGATGAAGCAGATGGAATACTTGCCGCCATGGCAGGATATACGGGAAAAAGTGGCGGCAAGATGCCGGTTATCGTATTGATTGATCAGGATGATAAAGTTCAGAGTATCACAGAAGGAAAGAAAACTGCCGAGGAAATTATGGCGGAAATCATAAAATTTGCAGACATTGATTATGATGGGCCGCTGACACCGCCGGCCGGTTCTGAATCTGGCATTGAAAATTGGAACTATACTCTGACAGATATTAATGGCACAGCCGTTTCCACGAAAGCGAATCCCGATGAAGTTACAGTGTTGATGTTTGGTTATACCACCTGCGGTAAGACCAAAAGCACACTGGACAGTATCGCCGGAAGTGACTGGGGAAAGGAACAGCGCTCGGATATCAGGTTAATTTATGCGGATGTGTACGGAGCAGGAGCGGATGCTGTGAAAGATTTTGCACAGAATTATGCAGAGACAAATATTATATTCTGTCATGACCAAGAGGCAAAAAACTGGAACAATGCGTTGACTTATCTTGGTTTGTATCAGCAGACCGGAGGGAGTTTTCCTTATATCGTATATATTGATAAAAATAATAAGGTGCAAAATATTACTTTAGGTTCTCGTACGGCAGAGGAGATTATGGCGGAGATCCAGAAAGTAATTGCGAATTCAACTCCGACTCCAAATCCTGAACCGGGAACCGATTCCGATACGGGTCAAAACCCAGGAACCGATTCTGATACGGAGCAAGACCCAGAAACCGATTCCGATAAGACTCCCAGCGATGACCCAAAACCAGACTCAGATAAAAAGCCGGATGATGACGCGGTTAAAAAACCGACAGCAGGCATTGCCAATGTTTCAAGGCTTAAAATCACATCATCCACCAAAAAGGTGATGCTTTCCTGGAAAAAGATACCGGAAGCAGAAGGCTATGTGATTTATCAGTATAACCGTTCTAAGAAAAGCTGGACAGAGAAAGCAGCCCTGAAAACCAATACAGCTTCCTATACAGTAAAAGGGCTGACTCCGGCTACTGGTTACCGCTTTGCAGTAAAGGCTTATACACAGGATCAGAACGGAAAGCGGATTGTCAGCGGAAGCTATACTTCCGCCTATACAGCCACGGCGCCGGATATTGTGAATTTTAAGATAACGCCTGGAAAGAAAAAAGCAACTGTAAAATGGAGCAAAGTCAAAGGCGCAACCGGTTACAAGGTTTACTACAAAACCAAGTTAAAGGATTTATGGAAGAAAGTAAAAACCACAAAAGGGAAAAGCTGCACAAAAACCAAATTAAAATCCGGAAAGACATACTATTTTACAGTAAAGGCTTATAAAACCTATAAGGGAAAAACTTATACCAGCAGCTTTTTTATCAAAAAAGTAAAAATTAAATAAAAAATTTTATTTTTCTGCAATAAAATTACCTCTTTTTGCGTTTTCTCAGTAACAACAGAAACAAAATGAAAAGGAGGTAATTTTTTTGCAGAAAATGACAATCCAAAAGAACTTGACAAAAATCCGAAATCGGATTATAATCCATTTTGTCCGATTTCGGATTTAGGAGGATGCTCATGAAATACAAACAGGGAAAACATTTAGAAGAATTCAACCGTCTTTATCGGGAAATGGATCAGATTTACCATGGACTGGCAGTTAAAATGGGATTGTCTGACAGTGCCTTTATTATTTTGTATACCATAATGGAACTGGGAGAAGGGTGTCTGCAGAAGGATATTGCAGACTGGTGCTCCCTCAGCAGGCAGACCGTCAATTCTTCAATTCAGAACTTAAAGTCGCAGGGGTTTCTTTCCCTGGATTCCGGCAAAGGCAGGGAGAAAGAGATTTTTTTGACAGATGAGGGGAAACGGATGGTGGAGGAAAAGATTTTTCCGGTGATGGAGCTGGAGCAGTCCGTGTTTGAGGAAATGTCTCCCCAGGAGTGCCGGGAGATGTTGAAATTAATGGGAAAATATGTGGGAAAGTTTCGGAAAAAGGCGGAAGAATGTTGAAAGGAGGACATGATGAGAATACAATTATCAGATCATTTTACGTATCCAAGGCTGCTGCGTTTTGTGATATCGCCGGTATTGATGATGATTTGCACTTCTTTTTACAGTATTGTAGATGGTTTTTTTGTGTCCAATTATGTGGGCAAAACACCTTTTGCGGCGCTGAATCTGGTGTTTCCGGTGTGTATGGCCTTTGGAACAGTGGGAATTATGATAGGCACAGGCGGCAGCGCAGTGGTATCCAAGACTCTGGGAGAAGGGAAGCGGGAGGAAGCCAACCGGTATTTTTCCATGCTGGTGTACTTTTCCATAGGATTAAGCCTTGCGCTGACTGTCATCGGATTTGCATTCGCGCGGCCCATTTCTATTGCGCTGGGAGCCAGCGGGGAATTATTGGAAGGGAGCATCCTCTACTACAGATGCCTGATTCTGGCATTGACGCCCTTTGTGCTGCAGAATGTGTTCCAGAGCTTTTTTGTGACAGCGGAAAAACCGGGGCTGAGCCTTAAAATGTCCATTGCCGCGGGAATCACCAATGTGATATTGGACTATCTGTTTATTGCAGTTTTCGGATGGGGGCTTGCCGGGGCGGCTTTTGCCACAGGAATCGGTCAGGTGGTAGGCGGAATTTTCCCGCTCTTTTATTTTGCCCGGGAGAATACAAGCCTTCTCAGACTGACGGGAACAAAACTGGAAATGAAGATTATTTTAAAAACCTTCGGAAATGGTTCCTCGGAAATGGTGACGAATCTTTCCGCTTCTATTATAAACATCCTGTATAATTTCCAGTTGATGAAGCTGGCAGGAGAAAACGGAATTGCAGCTTACGGGATTATTATGTATGTCAATTTTGCCTTTATGGCCATTTATCTGGGCTATGCTATCGGCAGCAGCCCGGTGGTAGGCTATCATTACGGGGCAGGAAATTATGAGGAGCTGAAAAATCTGCGGCGAAAAAGCATGGTTTTAATGGGTGCGGCGGGGATTGTGATGACGGTTTTAGCAGAAGTTCTGACCGTGCCCCTGGTGTCTGTGTTTGCCGGGTATGACGCGGAATTGTTTGATTTGACCTGCTATGGGTTCCGGCTGTATGCCCTTGCGTTTCTGGCCATGGGACTGAACGTCTGGGGCTCTGCGTTTTTTACGGCCCTTGGAAACGGCATGGTTTCTGCTTCAATCTCATTTTTGCGGACGCTGCTGTTTCAGATTGCAATGGTACTGACGCTGCCGCTGATTTTGGGAATTGCCGGTATCTGGCTGGCTATTGGCGCAGCAGAGCTTCTGGCATTGGCGGTGACGGCGGTATTTCTGGCTGTAAACCGCAAGAAATACCATTACGCATGAGTTTTTCTGCAATTTCTGGAAATACTATGAAAAACAGAAATGAGGAAACGAAAATGAAAACATTCCACCAATTGTATCTGGACATTCTGGAACAGGAAGCAGGACGGGGACGTATACTGGAGGGAGATTATGATCCGTATCATATGGACTGCCTGCTTCACCCGGAGCGTCACGCGCCGGTGATATTTGCAGAAGAATGTGAGCAGTGCGCTTATGAGAGAGCCTGCGAAAACAGTTGTGTTTTTGACGCCTTTGAACAGGATGAAACGGGAAAAGTCCGTATCAACAAAGAAAAATGCACCGGCTGCGGCGCCTGCGTGGAAGCCTGCAGACTGGAGAAACTGGCGGCCAATAAGGATGTGGTTCCGGTGCTCAGGGCCGTTCGGAGTAAAGAGCGGGAGGTGTACGTCCTTGTGGCTCCGGCTTTTTTAGGGCAGTTCGGCAGAGAAGTTACTACCGGAAAGCTGCGGGCGGCATTTAAAGCCATGGGATTTCAGGGGTTGATCGAGGTGGCGGTATTTGCCGATATTTTAACGCTGAAGGAAGCGCTGGAATTTGACGCAAATATTCAGAGGGAACAGGATTATCAGCTGACCAGCTGCTGCTGTCCGGTCTGGATTGCCATGCTGCGGAAGGTATATCAGGAACTGATGCCTCATGTGCCCGGCGCAGTGTCGCCGATGATTGCGGCGGGCCGTGTGGTGAAGAAACTGCATCCCCAGGCTGTCACAGTGTTTGTGGGCCCCTGCATGGCCAAGAAAAAGGAGGCCAGGGAACCGGATATTGCAGACGCAGTGGACTATGTGCTGACGTTTCAGGAAGTGCAGGATATGTTTGACGCGGCGGATATTCATCCGGAGGAGCTGGGAGAGGACGAGAAGGAGCATTCCTCCCGGGCCGGGCGGATATATGCCAGAACAGGAGGCGTCAGCGAGGCGGTGAAGGAAACGGTAAAACAGCTGAATCCCAAGCGGAAAATTGAGGTTTGCGCAGAACAGGCAGACGGAGTGCCGGCCTGCCGGGAAATGATTGAACGGCTGAAAAAGGGAGAGACAAAGGCCAATTTTTTTGAGGGCATGGGCTGCGTGGGCGGCTGCGTGGGCGGGCCGAAAATCCTCATTGGAAAAGAAGAAGGGAGAAAGAATGTGGAGCGTTACGGCGAAGCGGCAGAGTATCGGACGCCCTTAGAGAATCCTTTTGTGCAGGAGCTTCTGTCCCGGCTGGGATTTTTTACCATTGAGGAATTTTTGGAAAAAAGTGAAATACTGGTGCGGGACTTTTCCTGAGTGGCAGGCTGCGGAGGGGATGATTTGAGGGAATCCTCTCCGGGTTTTTCTTGTCTGGATTTTGTTTTAAAAAGTTTTGAGCCGTGATGATGATATTCCGTTAGGAATAAAAGTTATACTCAACTCATATTATGAGAGAAGGAGGAAGGTTATGTTTAAGCTATTCTCAAATACAATCCCTTCATATATTGAAGCTGATTTAAATAATTTTATAAGTAATCCATCGTACAAAATCGTAAATATATTTTATAATACCTGTGTGCTGGAAGGGGAGCTTATGCATAATGTGTTGCTTCATTATATGATTATTCCGGCGGAATAAACTACGATTTCTTTGTAAATCATCGTTAACCAATTGATGAATACGGGATTCATAACAGAAAACAATTCTCTTTTGTCATAGCGAATGTCATAGAAATTATCGGTGCCTTTTCCAATCAACATATGGAAATACCGATTACGCAATGTGATAAGCAAATCAGCTACATTTGCGAACTTTATTTTCATTGTTTCACCTTCAAAAATATAATAATTTTCTGAAATTACTCTTTGCAATTCTGCCAGAATAAGATTGATGTTGTCACTGGGAAAGAGAATGTCAAATTCATAGGCATATAAGATATTGTCTTTGAATAGTTCTTTTAAAAATGTTTTAAAAAATTTTAATTCACCATCAGAATCTCCGCTCATAAACTTTTTTAGCTTTTCGTAAGAACCTCTGTAATCCATAGACTTAGATGCATAAATCAGCGGAAAAGAGTAACTCATAAATTCCAGTGTCCTATAAATATGTACGAAAGATTCTATTGGAGATTGTTTCTGCCATATAATAGCGTTTGTAAGTTCTGAAAGAAGCTCTTCATGGATAAAATGATTTCTTCTATTAAATTTTAGATATTTGTTTATACTTTCTTTTTCGGTGTTATCGAATTCTTCAAGTGAGAAAAAGTCTTTGATCCGTTCTTCTGCAAGCATATCGTTTTCAATGCTTCCAGGTATGGAATAATTGTTCTTTTGATCCAGTGCTCTCTGGCGTTCCCCAACAAAGTATTTAATATGCAATGTTCCTAGCAATAGGCGAATCAATACGGCTTCGTTAGAAATTCTGTCAGATATCGCTAATTCTGTCGGCAGCGAGGCAATTTGCACATCTTCTAAATAATCTTCATAAATAAAGATTCCTTTTTGTATATCCTTCATATTATAACTCCTGTGAAATGATATCCAATAAATCAGAATATCCATAATTAGAAAAAGTACTGTAATTTTCAAAATAATATTTTACCATTCTTCGCCGTGCCATTCCAAGTTTGACTTTTGATACGTCAATCGCTGAAAAAACTTCTTCAAATAACAGGATGCTATCTTTTAATGCATCTTTTCCTAATGTTTGAATTTGGTTAAAAACAATATTCATAGCGGCAGAAAAACCGATAAAATTGTTTACAACTTTAAACCAGTTATATAAATACTCGTCTTCTAACATGTTAGAGATAAAGTTGATAACATCTTGAAATTCGCCGTTTTTATCAGCAATGTTAGAATTTAGAATTTTATCGGCAATCAATTCATTCATTTTTTCTTCAATTATTTTTTGATTGTCGATGTTTATGGAATTGCTGATATATGCTAAATATCCTTTGATGAGGCTTTCCTTATTCATCCCTTCTTCATCTTTTTTCTTTTTTGCTCTTTTTTCTTTTTCTGTAATTCCTAAAATTGGTAGGGAATCAAAATCAAATATATTGCCGGCTAAAATTTCAATTTGGTGCCGTGCGGACATGGGCCGCTGACCATTGTTTAGAGTAATCATCCGATATAGCAGCCGATCCATAGAATTGCTTATGAGTATATTGCAGTATAATGTTCGGTTCATATCTAATTTAAACTGGTTTATACGATTCAGTGTATTCAGTCTTTGAATTCCATCCAAAATAAAAGCAGTGCCTAAGTTGTCGTCAATATATTTTTCTGTGACATCTGCTGTTGTTAATTTCATATTGCTGGTTTTAATTGCAACGGTTATATTTGGCATGATGCAGCCAGATTGAATGTCCTCTTCCAGTCTTTTATAAAAGGAAGCCCTAAGAGGATTCCGCTGAAATTCTAATTTGTCAATTAAAGGGACTAATTTCTTTAATGCATATTCATAATCAATACCAGCAGTTACGTAGTAACTTTTGATTACGTCATCAAATTGGACGTCATAAATTTTAATATTCATTATTTTTCCTCTATCTTTAAGTTGCTGTATGATGTTTTTGGTTATGATTGGATTTGAGCTCTAAAAAATATTTTAAACATGCTTTATTATAGCATACTGTAGCCTGCATTACCATTTGTTTTGAAAAACTTTTTTATCGTTTACTAAAATAGGCGCATAATGGAGATGCTAACTAATAAATAATCTGTTCATAAAGGAACTGAAGAGGTGCGAGAAATGCTATTTTACAGAGGCAAATTTTAATTATATGCAGTGGAAAATAAGAAGTAGGAAATTGTTATGAAATTTATCTTGTTAATTTCCATTAGCTTTCATATAATAGAAGCAGATGAAGGCGCCGCAGTATTGTCCTTATGCCGGAATTCACACAGTTCGGCCAGAATCAGGAGAGCTGTTTGCAGGACGAAAGATTACGCAGGATGAGAAATTTTGGGAATATCTGAATCAGTATGACGTAATTTGTCTGAAATATGAAGCAGTTTTTGTTTGAGGCGGACGCTTTGGAGCTGACAAACTATTTGGAGCAGGAGGTGCTCAGGGAGCTTGGAAAAGAATATGGAGCATGTTTGAACCGGGAAAATAAATTTTCCGCATATTCCATCTTTTAACAAAGGGCGAAACATGATATAGTTAAAAAGTCTGAGAAAAATTTGTATTTCACCTTCTGTTTCGTGTAAAATAGGAGACAGAAGCAAACGGAACATTACAGATGTTATGTATACAAAAGGAGGAAAATATGAAATTATTTATCGACACGGCCAATGTAGAAGATATCCGCAAAGCTAATGATATGGGAGTCATCTGCGGGGTAACCACCAACCCGTCTCTGATTGCCAAAGAAGGCAGGGATTTCAACGAGGTAATCAAGGAAATCACCAGTATTGTAGACGGTCCCATCAGCGGGGAAGTAAAAGCCACAACCACAGATGCGGAAGGCATGATTCAGGAAGGCCGTGAAATTGCAGCCATCCATCCCAACATGATTGTCAAGATTCCCATGACCGTAGAAGGGTTAAAAACGGTGAAGGTGCTTTCAGCAGAAGGAATCAAGACAAACGTGACGCTGATTTTTACTGCAAATCAGGCGCTTTTGGCAGCCCGGGCAGGCGCAACCTACGTATCCCCGTTTTTAGGCCGGCTGGATGATATCAGTCAGCCGGGAATCCAGTTGATTGAAGATATCGTTACGATTTTTGAAAATTACGGACTGGAGACAGAAATTATTGCAGCAAGCATCCGCAATACGGTTCATGTAAATGACTGCGCCCTTGCAGGAGCAGACATTGCCACCATTCCTTACAGCGTGATTGAGCAGATGACAAAACATCCCCTGACAGATCAGGGAATTGAAAAATTTCAGAAAGATTACAAAGCAGTTTTCGGTGAATAGACAGCAGAAATTTCCGGCAGTACTTCAGAACTTTCAGAGGAAGCAGGCATTTCGTAGAAATTGTCAGAAAATGAAAAAGGAGATAGATACATGGATAACTTAGAACTTCAGAAATTGGCCAACGAAGTCCGCAAGGGAATCGTTACCGCCGTTCATTCCGCCAAAGCAGGGCATCCCGGCGGCTCTCTCTCAGCAGCAGAGGTGTACATTTACCTGTATTTTGAAGAAATGAATATTGACCCAAAAGATCCGCAAAAAGCAGACCGGGACCGTTTTGTGCTGTCCAAAGGGCATACGGCGCCGGGGCTTTATTCTGTCCTGGCGCACAGGGGCTTTTTTCCGGTGGAGGATTTGAAAACACTGCGCAAAATCGGCTCCTATCTTCAAGGGCATCCCTGTCTGCAGCATACGCCGGGGATTGATATGTCAAGCGGTTCTTTAGGACAGGGAGTTTCAGCGGCAGTGGGAATGGCTTTGTCTGCTAAAATAAGTAATGACAGCTACCGGGTATACACTCTTTTAGGCGACGGGGAAATCCAGGAAGGCCAGGTCTGGGAGGCAGCCATGTTAGCAGGACACAGAAAGTTGGACAACCTGATTGTGATCGTGGACAACAACGGACTGCAGATTGACGGAAACATTGACGATATATGCTCTCCATACCCCATTGATGAAAAGTTCAGGGCATTTAACTTTCATGTGATCAATGTGGAGGACGGCAATGATTTTGACGCTTTGCGGACGGCTTTCAAAGAAGCAAGGGAGATACAGGGAATGCCCACGGCTATCATATTGAAAACCGTCAAAGGAAAAGGCGTTTCCTTTATGGAAAATCAGGCCGGATGGCACGGCAAGGCCCCAAATGATGAAGAATATAAGATTGCCATGGAAGAATTGGAGAAAGCAGGTGAAGCATTATGCCGGAAGTAAAGAAAATTGCAACCAGAGAGGGTTACGGAAGCACATTGGTAGAACTGGGAAGAGAGCATGACAATATTGTAGTGCTGGATGCGGATCTTGCGGAAGCCACCAGAACCGGCGTATTCCAAAAAGAATTTCCGGATCGTCACATTGACTGCGGAATTGCAGAGGCGAATATGATGGGAATTGCAGCAGGTCTGGCAACCACTGGAAAAGTGCCCTTTGCAAGCTCTTTTGCCATGTTTGCGGCAGGCAGGGCATATGAACAGGTGAGAAATTCCATTGGATATCCCCACCTGAATGTGAAAATTGGGGCAAGCCATGCGGGAATTTCCGTTGGGGAGGACGGAGCCTCTCATCAGTGCAACGAGGATATCGCGTTGATGCGGACAATTCCCGACATGACGATAATCAACCCGTCAGATGTGATTGAAGCGAAAGCGGCAGTGCGGGCAGCATATGAACTGGACGGCCCGGTGTATCTGAGATTCGGCAGACTTGCCGTTCCGGTGATTAATGAGAATCCGGATTATAAATTTGAACTGGGAAAAGGCATCCTGCTGCGGGAAGGCACGGATGTCACCATTGCAGCAACAGGCCTGTGCGTAGCGGCGTCTCTGGAGGCGGCACAAAAACTGGCGGCAGAGGGCATCAGCGCGGAGGTAATCAATATCCACACCATTAAGCCCCTGGATACAGAAATCATTGTGAATTCTGTAAAGAAAACAGGAAAAATGGTTACGGCGGAGGAACACTCTGTCATTGGAGGCCTGGGCAGCGCGGTGTGTGAATGTCTCTGTGAGCACGCACCGGTACCCGTATGCAGAATCGGCATATATGACGTATTCGGCGAGTCTGGCCCGGCATTGGAATTACTGGAAAAATACGGACTGGACGGCCAGGGAATTTATAAAAAAGTAAAAGAATTTGTAAAATAAAACGGCGGGAAGAAACAGGCGCCGGAGGGAAGCTGCACAAAGAGGCGGGCTTCCTTCCGGCTTTTTTCAGTGGGACTGCGGCTGTAGGGTATCTGATTTTTATCCGGTACAGAACGCTCAGGCTCCTTTTTTAAAATTCTGTTGGAAAAGTATACAATTTAGATAAAAATTTTCTGTATTTTTTGGTTTGGGTTATGCATTTAACCTTTGAAAAACAGCTTCCTTTTTACTATACTTATACCCGTAGCCAGATGATTTGGCAGGTGGGTTTTGTTTTTTTGAAAACGCAGAAAATCATTTGGCGAAAACAGGTAATAAAATTCAGGCTGGGTGATTTTTTAGAAAAGGAAGTGCAGAGCCGTGGAAAAAGCAAGAATCAGAATCTCAGACATTGCAGATAAGCTGGGCGTCAGCACAGCAACCGTCTCCAATGTGATTCATGGAAAAACAAGAAAAATATCGGATGAAACAGTGAAGCGGGTGCAGGAGCTTATTGAAGAAAGCGGCTACATTCCCAATATGGCGGGCATTCTGCTGGCACAGAACAATTCTAAAATCATTGGCATTGTAGTCAACGATCATGAAAAATACGAGGGGCATGTTCTGGAGGACGGTTTTATATCAGCCTCCATTAATGCACTGGCCAGGGAAATTGATGCATCAGGTTATTTTATGATGGTAAAGGTAACGACTGAGTGGAATGAAATCCTGCGGTTTGCATCCATGTGGAATATGGACGGACTGGTACTCCTTGGGTTCTGCGAACAGGATTATCAGAAATTGCGGGAGTCCATGCATATCCCTTTTGTGGTATATGACGGATATTTTCAGGAAACCCCCAAAATCTGTAATCTGGTAATAGACAATTATGACGGCGGCCGCCAGGTGGGAGAATATTTGAAGCGTATGGGCCACAGGAAAGTCCTCTGTATTTCCGATAACTGTATATGCGTAGATTTGGAACGGATGGAGGGATGCCGGGACGCATTGGGAGGAAACGGGGTTGATTTTCTGAAAATTCCTTTTGAGAAAACAGAGCGGCTGAAAGTATACCGGCAGCAAGAAGCAGAGATTCTGCAGCATACGGCGGTATTTGCGGTATCTGATTTTTATGCAGTGGAATTCATCCGTTATCTGCAGGAAAGGGGCATTGGCGTGCCGAAGGACCTTTCAGTTGTGGGATTTGACGACAGCCCTTTGTGCAATTATTGTATGCCCGGGCTTACAACAGTAAGGCAGGACGCGTCTGACAGGGCAAAGGCCGCGATTTCCGTTTTGAAGAATCTGAAAATGGGAACGGAGGAGCGGATTGTTGTAAAACTGCCGGTGTTTCTTGTGGAACGCAAAAGTGTAAAGAAATTAAACAGGGAGGAGGGTTCAGATGAAAGAGAAACCTTCCTTTGAACAGGCGGTGTTAAAAATAGCCCTGCCTGTGACGCTGCAATCTTTGCTGCAGTCCTCTTTCAGTGTAATCGATCAGGTGATGATCGGACAGCTTGGCAGCGGCAGTATAGCCGGAATTGGATTGGGCGGGAAGTTTGCCTCTCTTTACTCCGTGGTTCTGGGAGCCGTTGCTTCAGCGGCCGGAATTATGATTTCACAGTATTTGGGAAGAAACGATGAGAAATCTGCAGGCCGGAGCTTTTGGAGCAATCTGGCATTGTCTGTGGGACTAGCGGCAGCGTTTTTGGTGATCTGTATGGTGTTTGGGAAAAATATTATGGCAGTTTATACAAAAGATGAAGCGGCCAGAGGACTGGCGGTAAACTATCTGCGTATTCTGGCCATATCTTTTCTTCCTATGGCGGTCAGCTCCATGCTGACAACCATGCTTCGGTGCATGGAAGCCGCTGCCCTGCCTCTGTATGCAGGCATTTTTGCGCTGGTATGCAATACCGGGCTGAATTATCTGCTGATTTTTGGAAAATGGATGTTTCCAAAGATGGGAGTGGCGGGAGCGGCCCTGGCAACTGTGGCGGCCCAGATAATTTCTTGTATTGTCATTTTTCTGTTTTTCCTGCATAATAAGAAGAGACGGGGAATGAAGCTGACGGTTCGTTCCAGGGAGACGGAGGTTTGCTGCCGGGAACATGCAGGACGTCCTTTAGATCAGGGCAGGAGAGCACAGGACGGAGAGTTCAAATGGCAATATTTTAAGATTCTGGGTCCGCTGCTGATTTGTGAATTTTTGTGGAGCCTGGGGGAAAATGTGTATACGGCTGTCTATGGAAATATAGGAACAGCCGCCTGCGCTGCCATGACAATGACTATTCCGGTGCAGACGATTGTGATAGGCGCGTTAAGCGGTCTGGCCCAGGCGTCAGGTATCCTGATTGGGAAATCTCTCGGGGCGGGAGCCTTCGGGCGTGCCTATGAAGAGTCCAAAAAGCTGATGAAATACGGTCTGGCGTTTTCCCTTATGCTGTCTCTTATTCTTGCGGCAGTCAGTCCCTTTTATGTGAAAATTTATCATGTGGAGCCTGAAGTTCAGGAACTTACCAGGAGCCTGCTTCTTGCGATTGCTGTGATTGCCCCTGTAAAGGTGCTGAATATGATACTGGGCGGAGGAATTATCCGCAGCGGAGGAAAGACAAAATATATCATGTGGATCGATCTGATCGGAACCTGGATATTTGGAGTTCCTTTGGGGATTCTGGCGGCTTTTGTCTGGAAGCTGCCGATTACGCCTGTGTATATAATCTTATCTCTGGAAGAATGTGTCAGGCTGGGGATTTCCCTTGTGATTTTCAGGAAAAAAATCTGGGTGGAGCGTATTCGGTAGATGGAGGATTTCATGAATGCAGAAAAAATTATAGCCATAGCCAAACGGGAACACAATACAAAGCGTAGCTTTCTGGTGGTCAACAGATATCAGGGAAAACATGTTCCCATAAGCCCTGATAAGCCTTTTCAGATGTTTTCAGCTCTGGCAGATTTGACGGCGGAGCGTTACAGAGGGGAACGGCTGCTTTTGATAGGGTTTGCGGAAACTGCCACAGCCATAGGAGAAACACTGGCGGTAAGGCTTGACACAGATTATATGCAGACCACCCGGGAGAATCTTCCGGGTGCGGAGTACCTGTATTTCAGCGAATCCCACAGCCATGCAGCAGAACAGAAGGTAGTAAAAAATGATTTGGATCAGGTAATTGCTCAGACAGACCGGATTGTTTTTGTGGAAGATGAGGTGACTACCGGAAACACCATTGGGAAAATTGTGCGTCTGATTCGCCAGACTTACGGCAAAAAGCTGAACTTTGCCGCGGCTTCCCTGCTGAACGGGATGGATGAAGAAGCCCGGGCCAGATATCAGACAGAACAGATTGATTTGGTGTATCTGGTAAAAACCGATCACAGCGGATATTCTGAGATTGCGGAAACATATATCAATGACGGAAGCTATTATGAATGTGTGTCTTTCGGTGGAAACGGAGCATTCAGTCATGAAGATTTACACGCTGGTAAAAATGGGTTTATCAGCCGCGAAGGTTTACACGCTGGCAAAAATGGGTTTATCAGCCGCGAAGATTTACACGCTGGCAAAAACAGGTCACTTAATATAGAAGAATCAGAAAAAAATCCATGGGAACTGAAGGCAAAAGAAATCATGGTTTCAGGCTTTATCAATGCCAGAAGGCTCCACAAAGGCCGGGAATACCAGAAAGCCTGCAAGAATTTATGGCGTCAGCTCAAAGAACGGATTTCTTTTGGAGAAGGAAAAAACATCCTTGTTCTGGGAACAGAAGAATTTATGTATGCGCCCCTGTACGTGGCGCAGAACATACAGGAAATGCGAAACTGTGTGAAATGCCATGCCACCACCCGAAGTCCGATTATGGTCAGCAAACACCAGGAATATCCTCTTCATGAACGGTATGAACTGGCCAGCTTCTATGAGAAAGCCCGTACAACCTATGTGTATGATTTGGATGCTTATGATCTGGTGTTGATTCTGACAGATGCAGAGCCAGGGGAAAATGGTTTGGAATTGGAGCAGCCAGATGCAGAGTCAGTCAGAAGTGATTCAGCATCGGAGCAGCCTGGGGCAGAGCCAGGAAAAAATGGTTTGGGATTGGAGCAGCCGGGGGCAGTTTCTCTCAGCCGCGCGCTGTATAGCTGCGGCAACCGTGAAATATATTTGGTCAGGTGGTGTGAAAATTGAGAACTTCATATAAGGAAAATGATGTGGTTTTTCTGCTGAAAGACATTACCGGCCTGATAAAGCCCCAATCTACGGAAGAACGGGAACAGGAAATACAGGCGGGACGTCACTACTGTGAGATGCTTCCCATGGAATACGTACCCACGCAAAAATACATGGAGGCATATGAGGAAGCCTTAAAGCATTATGCCAGGCCCACGGCGCTGGCAGTCGGCACATTGGCAGATCGGATTATAAAAGAAAAAGGGGAGCATGTAATTCTTGTGTCGCTGGCAAGGGCGGGAACTCCTGTTGGAATTTTGCTGAAACGGTATCTTGAGAAGAAATACGGCCTGAAGGTGCCCCATTATTCCATTTCTATTATCCGCGGAAGAGGAATTGATGGCAATGCCATGAGATTTCTTCTGGAAAAATATCAGCCGACCGATTTGCTGTTTGTGGACGGATGGATTGGAAAAGGGGCAATTCTGGGAGAACTGAAAAAGGCCCTTTGGCCCTACCAGGGAGTTTCAGCTGAGTTGGCTGTGCTGGCTGATCCTGCAAAAGTTACGGAGCTTTGCGGCACCCATGAAGATATTTTGATTCCAAGCTCCTGTCTGAATTGTACGGTGTCAGGATTGGTGAGCCGGACCGTTCTGCGGCAGGACCTCATTGGAGAAAATGATTTTCATGGCGCAGTGTACTACGGAGATCTGAAAGAAGCGGATTTGTCTTATGATTTTATCCATGCCATTGAAAAAGAATTTGTCTTTCAAAGGGGGACTTCGGAAGCTGAGGGGAGAACAGAACAGGCGGAGTTTTCGGAAGCCGGGAACAGAAACCCGGGTTTGGAGGAAGTAAAGGAGATTGCCCGGGAATTCGGCATTTCTGATATCAATCTGGTAAAACCGGGAATCGGGGAAACCACCAGAGTGCTGCTTCGGCGGGTTCCCTGGAAAATATTAGTCAGGCAGGACTGTAAAGATGAGAGCTCCCTGGCGCATATTCTGCGTCTGGCGGAGGAAAAAAATGTGCCCGTTGCTTTTTATCCCTTAAAAAATTATAAATGCTGCGGAATCATCCGGAAGCTGTCAGATGCCTGAACAGATTATTTCAGCCCGTATGCCTCTGCCAGAAGCAGCGTCCGCAGGGCCCAGTTATAATGGGTCTTGTATTCATTCATACGTTCTTTTACAATACTGCCGGCCACCAGAGAGGGACAAGACACATCCCAGTCCAGAATGGCTTTTGCGTCATTGTAATCTTTCAGAGGCACCTTGTATGCCTCATTTACCAGTGGAATCTGGTTGGGATGAATGACCGTTTTGCCGATAAATCCGCACAGCCTGTCGTCATTCAGTTCATGGATCAGGCCGGATTCCCAGTTTTTTCCGCTGTAATATTCAAATACAGGCCCGGAGACAACATAATCCATACCGAAAACTGTGAGAATATCAGAGAAAATATCTGCCACCGGGCGAATTTTGTAGATGGACTCGCTGCTGTGCCTGCGGAAGCCGAACATGTGGCAGAGGTCGTTGCCGCCTACCCGGATATTCAGCACGTATTGGGAGATGGCGTCTAATTTCTCTTTCAAAGCATAGAGAATGGAAGCCCGGCGCTCAAGATGAATCATGGAGGGGCTTTCAAAAATCGGCATCATGTAAAAAGGCCGGCCGCGCTGGCTGTTGATTTCTTTAAACGTCTGAATATAGGCGTCCGCATTTTCCAGGGAAAATTTCGGAATATTAAAGCCTGTTATAAGTTCTCCGGAACTGCCAAGCCGCTCTAACAGGCTTTTGATCTGTTTAGGGGCTCTGACCCGGATAAAGATTTCAGGCAGGAAAAAGCTGGTCTGGGCCTTACGTGCCTGCAGCGCCTGAAGAGAAGAAATCAATATCTGCTCCGCGTCGGCCACGCAGTCGTCCTGTATCGTATCTTCCAGGCACAGGGCAAGAGAAAATTGCCGGCCGAATTTTTCATGAGTTAATGAGTTTACAATGCTTTCGTTGTTGGCCGGACAATAGAGCAGCGGGCCAACACGGTAGGCGGGAAGGAAATGGTTCATTTTTACACTCCTGTTTTCATAATTTACCATACATTATATGGGAAAACGGACAGTTTCACAATAGATTCTTTCAGTGTAATTTCATTTCGGCAATCTGCTTGCCCCTGTTCCTGGAAATATGATAGAATAGAAATATATTTTAAATACAAAGGAATCAGGTGATTTCTCATGCAGACAAATTTTAACACAAGGTATCATGTAATGGAAATTTCTTCCGTGGAAGCCTTTATGAATGTCAAAGGAGGCTGCTCGAAGGGCTGCAAAGATGTGTATTTTCTCAGAATAACAGGAGTCGGCCGGACAATGCCGGAAGAAATCCGGCAGATGGATCAGATTTTGACAGAGCGGATGAACCGGGGACAGGGATTTTACAGCCGGTTAAACGGTTTGCCCAGACTGGCGGCCATGGAGGACGCAGAGTTTTATGGGGGCTGCTATGAAAGCTGGCTCAGCAGCGGGAAACAGGATGCGCCGATTAAAGCAGCCATGGAAAATCAGCAATTGCGCCGGATTCTTGGCGGGATATGCGCAGAAATTCTCAGCCTGTTGGAACAGGGAAAGCAGGGAGTAAGCTCCTCCATAGGCAAAAATTTTATGGTAAAGGTTTTGTTCTGGCTAGATCAGACTGTGCCTTTGGCTTTGCGGAATTGGAAACCGGAAAACACAATGAAAGTGGTTTGCAGGGATATTTCCAAACAGCAGGAGTATTTGTTTTTCTATTTGCTTACCCGGTTGGGGTTTGACGTGCTGCTGCTGCAGGCCAGGCAGGATATTTCTCCGGAACTGGATCGGCTGGGCCTGTCCCGCAAATGCACAGCGGCAGAGCCCGGTCAGTATGAGGTGCCGGAGTATGAGCCTGTTTCGGATGGGGAAATCCGGACGGGGCATACAGTCCAAAGAAAGACGCAGGCCGGCGAGATGCGTATTGCAGTAAATACCAGGGTGCCGGAACGTGACCGAAGAACCAGAGAAATGCTGAGCGCCAGGGAGAATCGGGTGAATTCAGGGCGTATGGGAACAGAGCTGACTTATGAGGAGCTGGCACAGCTTGCCTCTTCTGTGGTGCAGATTATGATTCATGACAGCCGGGGTGAGGTAATTGGCGGCGGTTCCGGAATTATGATTGGCCGGGAAGGGTATATTCTGACCAATAACCATGTGGCCTGCCGGGGAAGATTTTATTCTGTAAGGATTGAGGATGACGATCAGGTATATCAGACAGACGAGATGATTAAATATAATTCTGTTCTGGATCTGGCAGTGCTCCGGATTGAACGGAACTTGCAGCCTCTTCCCATTTATAAGGGGCAGAAGAAACTGGTTCGGGGACAGCGGGTGGTGGCCATCGGAAGTCCGCTGGGGCTGTTTAACTCGGTGTCCGATGGAATTATTTCCGGATTCCGGGCAATTGAAGGTGTGGATATGATTCAGTTTACGGCGCCTATTTCCAATGGAAGCTCCGGCGGAGCGGTATTGAATATGTATGGAGAAGTCATTGGAATCAGCACCGCAGGCTTTGACGCTGGGCAGAATATCAACCTGGCGGTGGGATATGAATACATAAGAAATTTTGTACAGGGATTTGTAAGCTGAAGATTTTTTCATGTCCGTATCCAGATATAAGATCTTCCTTTCGTTTTTAAATTCTTAAATATCTGAAAATTTAATAAAATGCATTGAAATATATGGTAAGAAACTTTATAATAAAACATAATGTGAAATGGAGAATTGTTTATGTCTGAACACAGAAAACTGAAAATATCCTTTAATTCGCCGGTTATCTTAAGTTTTGCCATCCTGTGTTTTCTGGCCGTGATACTGAATTTTATTACCAGAGGTTTTGCCAATCAGGTATTTTTCAGCGTGTACCGTTCTTCTCTTTTGAATCCTTTGGCGTATGTGAGGTTTTTCGGACATGTGCTGGGACATGCGGGCTGGAGTCATTTTTTTGGAAATATTACGCTGATTCTGGTGGTTGGGCCGCTGTTGGAGGAAAAATACGGTTCGGCCAATATGCTGTTTGTAATTCTTGCAACAGCATTGACAACAGGAATTGTGCATGTTGTATTTTTTCCAGGGATTATGTTATTGGGAGCCAGCGGCGTGGTGTTTGCCCTGATTCTTCTGTCCTCTTTTACCTGCGTGAAGGAAGGGGAGATTCCTCTGACCTTTATTCTGGTGGCGGTGATTTATATCGGGCAGCAGGTATATGAAGGAATTTTTGTGCAGGACAATGTATCCAATCTGACCCATATTCTGGGCGGACTGGTAGGCGCAGCCCTTGGCTATGTGATGAACAAGAATAAGATGAACAGATATTGAAGGTAAAGCAGGTATATGTTTGAACACAGGAAACTTCGGAATTTAGAAGAATATTTTTCAGAACCAGAGAGCCGGAGGGAATCAGGGGTGTATTTTTACCGGATTTATGGATATAATCAGGAAATCCATGAATTTATCCGGAGATATTATCATGCAGCCAGGACCTCCGGCGCTGTGATCGAGGGAAGAATTCCCAACCCGGAAGAAAAGCAGCTGGAGTATTACGGGGAAATTATGGGAATGGATTTCCAGATGAACGCGGGCTTTTTTACAGCAAGCCTGAAAAAGTGGCTGCCGAGAATGAAGGATTACCAGAGGGAGCAGGTGTCTCTGGCCATTTATGATACCCTGGACGGGATGCGCAGGGCAGGCAAGAATGAAAATATGCTGAAAAATGCTTATATTAAGTTCATGTGCTGGCTTTATTACAAATTTGAACGTGTAGTGAATCAACTGGGGGAGCGTCATATTCCCAAGATTCTGTATGAAGGCGAAATCAGCAATTATGAATTAAAATTGATGGCGGTTCTGTCCCGTGCAGGCTGCGACATTGTGCTTTTACAGTATCGCGGAGATGAGAATTATTTAAAACTGGATGTAACTTCTGAGTTTTCCTGCGCCTGGAACGGACAGGATATGACTGCTTTTCCAGAGGGCTTCTCACTGAAAAGCCTGCGGGAAGAAATAAGGCAGGAGCAGAACAGGGAGCGGCTCTATGGGCCTGCCCCCGGCCTTTTAAACTGCACCAATGCATGGATTTCCGGCAAAGGGCTTGCCGATGTCAAAACAGAACTTCGAAGCAGAGGGAACGATCCGAACCTGTTTTACAATTGTTTTATCCGCATCAACGGCACAGAAGATAAACTGACTTACTTAAATGAACTGTATCAGTTTCAGTTGGAATTGAAAAACAGCGGGCGCAGGCTTGTGATTACAGAGCAGGAAATCCCAAAGCCCGCCATGGAAGAAATCGGCGGGATCGCCCGGAAAAACTATACAGGGCAGGAGCAGATGCTTGCAGATTTGGCGGCCAATAATCTGAAATATACGGCCAATCTGGAACTGCAGAAATTAATGCACAAGGCATTTTTGGATATTATGTTAGAGGAAGCAAAGCAGCCGGGAATGAATCTGAATAAACTGACCAACAAGGCGGTTTATCTGCTCTGTTGGCTGAAACGCTATCAGCCGGAGCTTTTTTATCAGTGGAAACTGCCGGATATTGGCTGTTTTATTTATCTGGGCGGGTGCCGGACAGAGAATGAAGAGCTCTTTCTCAGGGTTTTGGCCAGGCTTCCGGTGGATGTGCTGATTTTAACGCCGGATTTAAACAGATCATGCTGTTTGAACGATCCGCTGCTCTATGAAGTGAATTATGGAGAATCTCTGGCGGTGGATCATTTTCCCAGGGATAATTCCGGGATACGGATGGGAACGGCGGCCTATCATGCAGAGCGGGAGCTGGATACAGTGATGTATCAGGATTCGGGGCTGTACCGAAATCACCAGTATGATAAAGCAAATGCAGTTACTCTGCAGACCATGTATGAAGAGATTGAGCTTCTCTGGGATCAGGAGTTGAAATACCGGCCCAATTTCAGTACGGTGGAAGGGGTTGTGAACCTTCCGGTGATTTATGCCAAGATTTCCGGTGTAAAACAGGAGGTTTCAGAGTACTGGAGCAGCATAAAAAAACTGGTGACCGGAGATACGCTGATATCCAGGAAAGTTCCCTACATCAGCTTGACAGAGCCTAACCCCATAAAACCTTATGTGACAGAATTTTTTAAAAACGGAAAGCTGCAGCGGGCCAAAATCAAAAGCCATTCTGCATATTCCTATGGATTTCTCCGGGAAGAGATACAGGAGCATATTCTGGACAAGCTGCAGCTTTTAATTGAACAGAGAATTATTAAAGGGACATTTGAAAACGGTATGGAATATGCCATTATTGCCGTTATTTTGAATTTAAAAAAAGAAGTTTTAAGAATGATACAGAAGTTTGATTTTACGAAAAAGAACCCAAAGTTTCTCTATATCAACACCACGGAGGAAATGATAACTCTGGAAGATTCGATTCTGGTATCCTTTTTAAATCTGGCGGGATTTGACGTACTGTTTCTGGTACCTACCGGATATCAGAGCATTGAAAAGTATCTGAACAGGAAATTAATGGAAGAACACCAGATTGGCGAGTATATGTATGATTTGCAGACGCCGGATTTTGGCAGAATTCCATCTAATGGACGTCAGTCATGGCGTGATAAAATATTTAAGAGAGGTAGTTGATGCATATGGGACTTGATTTTAGCAAAACAGCGGTACTGCCGCAGCAGCAGGCAATACCGGAACCCAAAAATGAGATTGAGGTGGTAGAACAGTATGATATTGTTGCCGACAGACAGCAGATGAATGACGCTCTGACTAATTCAGCAGAAGTGGACGATTTGGTCAGCGCCATCGAGGTTCACAACCTGGAGACGATTGTGTCCTTCGGAGCGGAAGCGGCGGAAGAGATTTCCAAGGCTTCTGATGTGGTGTTAAACAGTATGAATATGTCGCAGCTTGATGATTCCAGTGAGATGCTGAATACTCTGGCAAAAGTTATGTCTAAATTTGACGTTGAGGAATTAAAGGAAAATCCGGGGCTTTTTGGCAAGATGTTTGGAAATCTCAGGAAGCAGTTGGATAAAATTCTGGCCAAGTATCATACTATGGGGGAAGAGGTAGACAAGATTTATGTGCAGCTGAAGCAGTACGAGTCGGAGATCAAGCAGTCCAACCGCAAGCTGGAGCAGATGTTTGAAGCCAACGTGAATTATTATCATGATTTGGTGAAATATATTCTGGCCGGCGAACAGGGCTGCCGGGAACTGGAAGCATATATTGCCCAGAGACAGGCGGACATGGAATCTACCGGGGACAATTCCATTCAGTTTGAGCTTCAGAGTCTGCAGCAGGCATTGATGATGTTAGAGCAGAGAACCCAGGATCTGCGGACGGCAGAAAGTGTGGCAATGCAGTCCATTCCCATGATCAGAACCATGGAATTCAGCAATATGAATCTGGTAAGGAAAATTAATTCTGCATTTATTATTACGCTTCCGGTCTTTAAACAGGCGTTGGCACAGGCTATTATGTTGAAAAGACAGAAGATTCAGGCCGAGGCCATGTCTGCGCTGGACGAAAAGACCAATGAGATGCTTTTGAAAAATGCAAGGAATACAGTGGAACAGTCTAAGATGACCGCACAGCTTGCTTCCGGCAGCTCCATTAAAATTGAAACATTGGAAACCACCTGGAGAACCATTGTAAACGGCATTGACGAGACGAAGCAGATTCAGCAGAATGCAAGGCAGCAGCGGATTCAGGATCAGGCAAGACTTGAAAATATTAAATCAGAATTCAATAAAATGTACCATATGCCGGATAAGAAGTATTAAAAGTATTTCAAAGGCATTTAGATATAGTCAGAGATAAGGAGGATATGAAGTATGCCGATTAATTTATCAAAAGGACAGAAGGTTGATTTAACCAAAGGAAATCCCGGACTGAAAAAGATTATGGTAGGATTGGGATGGGATGTGAATGCATTTGATTCCGGCGCGGATTTTGACTTGGATGCGGCAGCGTTTATGCTGGGGCAGAATGGAAAATGCCCTACCGAGAAAGAATTTATTTTCTACGGTAATCTGGAGCACAGCAGCGGCGCAGTGAAACATATGGGAGATAACCTGACCGGGGAAGGAGAAGGGGATGACGAACAGATCCAGATTGAGCTTGCATTGATTCCGGCCAATGTGGAGAAGGTTGCATTTACAGTAACTATTTATGATTCAGATGTAAGGCGGCAGAACTTTGGCCAGGTATCCAATTCTTTTATCCGGATTGTAGATGAAAGCACCGGCCAGGAGCTGATACGGTATGATTTGGGAGAAGATTTCTCCATAGAAACTGCGGTGGTGGTGGGAGAGCTGTACCGCCACAACGGAGAGTGGAAATTTAACGCCATCGGAAGCGGGTTCCAGGGAGGACTTGCGGCTTTGTGCGGACATTATGGGATAGAAGTTGCTTAAAGCAAGGCGGTGCGGAAATATTACTCCGGCGGCTTTGAGCCGCCGTATCCGTGCAGATAGTAAAACAGGACCATGAAGGAGGGTTATAAAGATATGCCGATCAATTTACAGAAAGGTCAGAAAGTAAGCCTGACCAAAGACAATCCGGGATTGTCAAAGATTGTTGTGGGATTAGGATGGGATGTAAATGCATTTGATACCGGCGGAGATTTCGATCTGGATACAGCTGCATTTTTGCTGACGGATACCGGAAAAGTGTCGAAATCCGAAGATTTTGTGTTTTACGGCAACCTGCAGCATCCATCCGGATGTGCGCAGCATATAGGAGATAACCGAACTGGCGCGGGAGACGGGGATGATGAGCAGATTAAAGTGGATTTGTCCATGGTTCCGGCGAATATTACCAAAATTGCATTTACAGTTACCATTTATGAGTCTGAGCAGCGGCGGCAGAATTTCGGGCAGGTGAACAATGCCTTTATCCGTATTTACAAGGAAGATACGGGAGAAGAACTGCTGCGGTATGATTTGGGCGAGGATTTTTCCATTGAGACGGCCGCAGTATTCGGCGAATTGTACAAAAATGGCAGCGAATGGAAATTTAATGCCATCGGAAGCGGATATCAGGGCGGACTGGCAGCATTGTGCGCCAATTACGGAGTTGAAGTGGAATAGTTTGTAAAGGAGAAAAAGAGATGTCAATCAGTTTACAAAAAGGGCAGAAGGTCAATTTGTCCAAAGACAATGCAGGATTGTCCAAAATTATGATAGGCTTGGGCTGGGATGAAGTGCAGCGCAAGAGGGGCCTTTTCGCGCCAAAGCCTCAGGAAATTGACTGCGACGCTTCTGCGCTGCTGTTAACCGGCGGCAAGGTGAGAAGGAAAGAAGACCTGGTGTTTTTCGGAAATCTGCGTCATGATTCCGGCGCTGTTTTGCATATGGGCGACAACCTGACCGGAGCCGGGGATGGGGACGACGAGCAGATTGCAGTGGATTTGTCCATGGTTCCCGCTCAGTACGACAGAATTGTGATTGTGGTAAATATTTACCAGGCAGTGGAGAGAAGGCAGCATTTCGGAATGATTCAGAATGCATTTATCCGTCTGGTGGATGCCAGAAATAATAACGAAATGTGCAAATATAATCTGACGGAAGATTATTCCGGGCTGACAGCCATGATTTTCGGGGAGGTGTACCGTCACAACGGAGAGTGGAAATTCAATGCCGTTGGACAGGGAACCAATGACAGAAGCATCGGCGAAATAGCCAACAGATATGTGTAAAAACTGCCGTGAAGCCGCCGGCAGATATTTATAGTAAGGAGACATAGAATGAAATTTCAGGGACTTACAGACAAAGAAGTAGAGATTTCCAGAGGGAAATACGGCTCTAACGAGATTCCGGATTCGGAACCTACCACATTTTGGGAAGAATTCAAGGAAACTTTCGGAGACCCCATGATTAAAATACTGCTTGCCATAGCAGCGCTTATGATTGTGATGTTTTTCTTTGGATATGCAGAGATTTATGAACCCCTCGGCACCATTGTGGCAGTTCTGATTGTGGCGTTTGTGTCAGCAAAAACAGGGGTAGCCAGCGATACCAAATACCGGGAATTAAAGGACAGCGCAAAAAAAGACCAGTGTAAGGTTCACAGGAACAATATGGTTGCCGTGATTGATGTGGATGACGTTGTGGTTGGAGACAAGGTGCTTCTCCAGTCAGGGGATAAAATTCCTGCAGACGGAATCCTGGTTTCCGGCGCTTTAAGCGTGGATAACTCTGCATTGAACGGAGAGGCGGAAGAGTGTAAGAAGAAAGAGACTTCACCGGAGACCTCTCTTGCCGAGGACATTACAGGGGATACCTTTGTGGATTCCTACTCCTTGTTCCGGGGCGCAGTGGTGTTTGACGGAGAAGGCATACTGGATGTGCGCAAAGTGGGCTTAAAAACCATGATGGGCAAGATGGCCGAGGAAATGCAGGAGGATGAGCCGGACTCTCCTCTGAAAGTAAAGCTTGCAAAGCTTGCAAAACAGATTTCCACTTTTGGCTATATCGGGGCCATCGTGATTGCAGTATTGTATTTCGTATATTTTATTGTGTCGGCAGGAGGCGTGTCCGAGTATTTCTCCATCGGGTTTGAGCAGGTGATTAAGGACGTTGTGAACGCCGTTTCTCTGGCCGTGGTAATTATTGTCTGTGCCGTACCGGAGGGACTGCCTCTTATGATTTCCCTGGTGTTGATGCAGAACACCAGTAAAATGCTGGATCATAACGTATTGGTGAGAAAGGCGGAGGGAATTGAAACGGCAGGCTCCCTGAATATTTTATTCAGCGACAAGACCGGAACTATTACCAAGGGGAGACTGGAAGTGGTGGATTTCTTTACAGCTGACGGAGTTTCCATTCCAATTCCGGAACTGGGCAGCCACAAAGAAGTGAAAAAGCTGCTGGATCTGGCTATTGGGAAAAATACCCAGTCCATGTTTGACGGGGAGCACCGGGTCATCGGCGGCAATGCCACAGACCAGGCCATGATGAAATTTATCGGGGAAGAGACGTTCCGGACTCTGGAGGCAGATAAGAGCTGCGTGGTTTCTAAAGCGCAGGGCTTTAATTCCACCAACAAATTCAGCCAGGCAAGGATTGACAGCGAAGGAAAAACCTTCTATAAAGGCGCGCCGGAAAGGCTGCTTGCTTCTGCCGTGAAATATCTGGACGGAAACGGAGAACTTAAGGAGATTGACAAGTCTGCCCTGGACCGGAAAATTGATGAGCTGGCTGAAAAAGCAATGAGGGTGCTTGCCTTCGGCTATTCGGAAAAAGAGCTTGTGGAAAACAAGATTAACCAGGACATTGTAATTATCGGCCTGGTGGGCATTCGGGATGATGTAAGGCCCGAGGCCAGAGAAGCCATTGAGGAAGTGCAGAAAGCCGGAATTCAGGTGGTTATGATTACCGGAGACAGACTGGAGACGGCTGTTGCCATTGCCAGAGATGCAGGACTTTTGAGAACTGATTCGGACAAAGCCCTTTCCTCTGCCCAGTTAAATGAAATGTCAGATGATGAAGTGAAGAAAATTATCCCCAATATCCGGGTAATAGCCAGGGCATTGCCCACAGATAAATCCCGTATGGTGCGGCTTTGCCAGGAAATGAACCTGGTGGTAGGCATGACCGGAGACGGCGTGAACGACTCTCCCGCATTGAAGCGGGCGGACGTTGGCTTTGCCATGGGAAGCGGTACGGAAGCAGCCAAGGAAGCAGGTAAGATTGTAATTCTGGATGATAACTTTAAGTCCATCAAAGACGCTATCTGGTATGGCAGAACGATTTACCACAACATCCTGAAATTCTGCAAGTTCCAGTTGGTCATCAATGTTGCGGCAGTGGTGGTCAGCGCAATTGCGCCCTTCTTCGGCGTGGAAGAGCCGTTAAAAGTAACCCATTTGTTGTTTGTCAATCTGGTCATGGACGGTCTGGGGGCCATTATGCTTGGCAATGAGCCGGCCCTGAAGAAATATATGGATGAAAAGCCCAGAAGAAGGGATGAGAGCATTGTAAGCAAAAAGATGATGGCGCAGATTGTTACCATGGGAGCGTGGCTTGTGGTTCTCAGCTTCCTGTATCTGAAGCTGCCCTTCTTCCGCAATCTGTTTGAGACAGAAGAGCAGCATTTGACCGGATATTTTGTGTTGTTTATTGTCAGTGCGCTGTTTAACGGATTTAACGTCCGGGATGAAAAATTCGGCATTTTTAAAGGCTTAAATGAGAATACCGGATTTTTGAAGGTATTTTTTACAATTATTCTGGTGCAGGCAATGATTGTAAATGCAGCTCTTGTGCCATTTACGGTATTTACCTGGATTGGGAATATGTTCAGCTGCGTGCCCTTTGGAATTGCAGGGTGGATTGCAGTGGTTCTGTTGGCAGTCACCATGATTCCGGTGGATTTGGTGCGCAAGGCAGTGGTAGAACGATAGGAAACTCAGAAGGTGTGCGGGTTCTGGCATACCGGGCGCGCGTAAGCGCGGTTGGTGTGTTTTGGGACAGCGCACCTTTTTGATGTGTGAAAAATGCCGTTATTTATTGCAAGAGATATTTTATTTGAACAGATGGCAGAAAGAATGCTTCAGATATATGCGGTTATTACAGGAAACAATTTATATTTCAATACACAGAAAATGCAGGATTGTCCTTTCGCTAAGCAAACGATTTATGGGCGTTCTTCGTGCAGTCAAAATCCACTGCTTACGGAGACTTGGGAAGGAAGGCGTTCCTGACTTTCCCTAGTCGAAGTTAGCAGTTAGTTTGACGAAACGTTGCCCAGTTTGTGTGCGAAAGGACAATCCTGTATTTTCGTCCGTATCCAAATATAAAAGGTTTCCTGCGGTAACTGCAAAAGCTCGGAGGAAACAGCATGGTATTTCATTCAGACTTGGATCATACATTGATTTATTCTTATAAATATGATATAGGCTTACATAAAAGATGTGTGGAAATTTATCAGAACCGGGAAATCTCCTATATGACAGAGCTTTCTGCTGAGTTATTGAACCAGGTGCGGAAACAGGTATTATTTGTGCCTACCACCACCAGAACGACAGAGCAGTACCAACGAATCTGCCTGGGAAAGCAGCCGCCGGAATATGCGCTGGTGTGCAACGGAGGGATTCTTCTGGTTCAGGGGGAAAGGGATTTGGGTTGGTATGCCAAATCCAGGGAATTGGTAGCTGAATGCAAGGAAGCATTAGAAGAGGCGCAAAGAGTATTGGGAACAGATGAGAATGTGAATTTTGAAGTCAGGAACATTGAGGCATTGTTTGTGTTTACAAAAAGCGCCAGGCCAGAGCAGACCATTTGCAGGCTGCAGGATTATTTAAGGGGAAGCCCGCTGGAGATTTTCTCTAATGGGGTGAAGGTGTATGCGGTGCCGAAAAAACTCAGCAAAGGAGAAGCGGTGAGAAGGTTCCGTCAGAAAGTGCAGGCCGGCACAGTGGCGGCGGCAGGGGACAGCAGGTTTGATATTTCCATGCTGGAAGAGGCGGATTTGGCATTGGCGGAGTATGGCCTGAGGGGGGAGCGGATTCAGGGAGAACATGTGGTTTATCTGGGAGAGAATGGGATTTTTTCGGATGAATTATTAAAATACATGCTGGCTATAGATGAAAAATAAAAGTATATTCCCTTATTAATAGTATTAGCGAATTAAAAAGTAAGGAGAACCATAATGATATACAAAATAGAGACAGAACAGATGAACAATATTGCTCCCCTTTTTGGAAATTGGCAGGAATCTTTGATTTGGTCCTGTCTGCAGGGATGTATGGGCGAGGCATGGGCAGACAGCATGCAGAGACCGGAGGCGGCCAGAATCCTGTTGGCAGATTTCTGTTTTTTTGCCGGAACAGCCAACCGGGAACTGGTGAAACGGGAAATCAAAAACCAGGTCAGGGAATTTGTAATCATGGTGCCCCCTCTGGATGAAACAGGAGAGGACTGGGCCAGAGAGATTGAGCAGGCATACGGGGAAAACTGCAGGCGGGTGGAACGGTATGCCATCAAAAAGGAGCCGGGAATCTTTGACAGAGAGCATCTGGAAAAAATAGCCGCCAGTCTTGCCGGAGAGTATGAAGTAAAGCTGATAGACGAAAAGATATTTGCACAGACCAGAAAATCCCAGTGGTCCGTGGACTTTACCTCCCAGTTTGCAGACTATGAGGATTACCGCAGCCGGGGATTGGGCGCAGCGGCGCTTTATCAGGGAGAACTGGTATCCGGGGCTTCCTCCTATACGGTGTACCGGGAAGGGATTGAAATCGAAATCGGCACAAGAGAGGATTTCAGGAGAAAGGGACTGGCCTCCGTCTGCGGGGCAAGGCTGATTCTGGCATGTATGGAGCGGGGGTGGTATCCAAGCTGGGATGCCCAGAATTTGTGGTCGGTAAAACTGGCAGAAAAGCTGGGATACCATTTTGACAGGGCTTACCCGGCCTATGAAATTTATAAATTGAGTGGAAATTAGCCGAAACAGCGGATACGCAAAGAAAATCATACAAAAAAGGACGGCCGGAAATTTGCATTTTCCCGCCGCCTTTTTTGCATGTTATTTTATAAAAAGATATATTTCAGGATAAAGAGTATGGTCAGCACATACATCAGAATGCTGATTTTCTTCTCGCCTGCCTTGCCGGTGATCAGATTGATAATTGTCCAGGAAATCACTCCCACAGCGATTCCCTCTGAAATACTGTAAGCCAGAGGCATGGCAATAATGCAGAGGAAGGCGGGAATTGCATCGCCCATATCCTCAAAATCAATTTTTGCAACAGCGCTCATCATATAGAATCCCACAATGATCAATGCAGGCGCAATGGCAAAGGAAGGAATGCTTAAAAACAATGGGGAGAAAATTACGGACAACAGGAATAACAGACCTGTGACAAGGGCAGTAAGTCCGGTACGTCCGCCTGCCGTTACGCCGGCAGCGCTTTCCACATAAGTGGTAGTGGTGGAGGTTCCGAATAAAGCGCCTACGCAGGTAGCGATTGCGTCGGATAAAAGAGCCGGTTTAATCCGGGGAAGCTTCCCGTCTTTATCCAGCATGTCCGCTTTGGAGGAAACGCCGATCAGAGCGCCTAAGGTATCGAATAAATCCACAAACAGGAAGGAGAACATGATAATGATAAAGTTTCCGATGTTAAAGCTGCTGAAATCTACTCTGAAAACTGCGCCCAGGGTTTCTGTAAAAGAAGAAAAATCAAGGCTGACAATTCCGGATGGAATGACAGAGTACATGCCTGCCTCCGGAGAAGGAACATAGATGCCGAGCAGCTCGCAGATGATGCCGAGAACCCAGGTGATCAGGATACTGATTAAAATACCGCCTTTCACCTGCTTCACCAGTAAAACAGCAGTAATCAGTACGCCCAACAGGGCAAGAATCGCGCCTACGCCGATGGAGTGGAAATTTTCTCCCTTGAAGGTCTGGTAAGTCACCAGTGTGGAATCACTGTGTACAATTAGCTTTGCGTCCTGCAGGCCGATAAAAGCGATAAACAGGCCGATGCCCACGCTGACCGCCGATTTCAGCGTTGTAGGAATGGCATTGAAAATAGCTTCCCGCACATTCGTCAGCGACAGCAAAATAAAAAGGATACCCTCTACAAATACTGCAAATAATGCCACCTGCCAGGTGTAGCTCATGCCGATGACAACTGTATAGGCGAAGTAGGCGTTCAGTCCCATGCCGGGCGCCAGCGCGAAGGGGTAGTTGGCTAAAAATGCCATAAGCAGCGTACCCACAAAGGAAGCCAGCGCCGTGGCAATCATAACTGCATTGGGATTCATGCCCGCAGCAGACAGAATGTTGGGATTGACGGCAAGAATATATGCCATAGTCATAAAAGTTGTAAATCCTGCAATGACTTCAGTTTTTACATTTGTGTTGTTTTGTTCCAGCTTGAAAAATCTTTCCAACATAAATTTTACTCTCCTTTTTTGAAAATATGAAAGTAATTATATCACGTATTTGGAAAAAATACTATCGAAAAATACTTTTCCTTTGATTTTATTTGTGATACAATGAATTCCATTGATGCCGGAGCAGGTTATCGCTCTTATAGGTGATGCAAGGAATAAATTTTTTCATATAATAGCAGGAAAACCAGAAAACGGGAAACGATGATATGGAAAAATTTCAGGGGGCCGATATGGTTACGATATTGATAAATTTGCTGATTAAAGAAAAAGACGATGTGAAAAATCCGGCGGTCCGCCAGCAATACGGGATGCTCTGCGGAACGGTGGGAATTGTCTTGAATGTTCTGCTGTTTCTGGGGAAGTTCCTGGCAGGAGCCGTCAGCAATTCTATTTCTGTTACGGCAGACGCATTCAATAATCTGTCAGACGCCGGCTCTTCCTGCGTTACTCTGGTGGGATTTAAGATGGCAGGCGCCAAACCGGATGTGGGGCATCCTTTTGGACATGGCCGAATAGAATATATTGCAGGGCTGATTGTATCCGGGGCAATTCTGCTGATGGCAGTGGAACTGGTGCGGACTTCTGCAGATAAGATTTTCCATCCCCAGAAAGTGGAATTCCGGATGCTGACAGCGGCAATTCTGCTGATTTCTATTCTGGTTAAGCTGTATATGGCATATTATAATTACAGAATCGGCAAAAAAGTAGATTCAGCGGCAATGCGCGCCACTGCAACGGACAGTTTAAGCGATACCTGCGCAACCGCAGTGGTTCTTCTGTCAGCCATCGTGGCCGAAGTCACCGGGCTTCAGATTGACGGCTACTGCGGCGTTCTGGTGGGGATTTTTATTTTTTATGCAGGGGTCAGCGCCGCGAAAGAAACCCTTGATCCTTTGCTTGGGCAGGCGCCGGAGGAAACCCTGGTGCGGCAGATAGAAGAAATTGTGCTGTCCCAGGAGGAGATCTGCGGAATTCATGATCTGCTGGTTCATGATTACGGGCCGGGCCGGCTGATGATTTCCCTCCATGCGGAAGTTCCGGCAGAGGGAAATATTCTGGAGCTGCATGACGTCATAGACAACACAGAGGTGGAGCTGCGCCGGAAGTTAAACTGCGATGCGGTGATTCATATGGACCCGGTGGTGACAGAAGATGAACATGTGCTGAATTTGCAAAAACAGGTTGGAGAAATTATGAAAGGCATTGATCCGGTGATTTCCATGCATGATTTCAGGGTGGTTGCAGGCCCGAGCCATACGAATCTGATTTTTGATATTGTGGTTCCTTATGAATATAAAATCAGCGACGAGGGATTGACAAATCAGATACAGAGCCGAATTACCAGGAAATTAGGGGAAAGTTATTTTGTGGTAATTCAGGTAGATAAAGCATACTGCAAACAGGAATAAAACTAGTACTTTAGGGAGATAATTTAAAAAAAGGCTGAGAAGATGTTTGAAAAATTGTTTAATTTTTCTTGTATAAAGTATATTTTTTCAGTGGAAATTGCCAGTTTTTCAGAAACCGCTTGAAAAAGAAAGTTGGTTGGGTTATATTTATTACGGTATATGGCGCATGTGCGAACAGGTTGTATGTTAGTATTACATGAGAAAGAGAGATAAGATGAGCGAAAAGAAAATTATTGTATCTAATGTAGCTAAAGAGTACAGCAATCCAATTGCAGAGCTGGTGCAGGTGGCTTGCCAGTTTGACAGTGAGATCAGGTTGGAAAGCAGCGACGCAAAAATTAACGCAAAGAGTATTATGGGAATCATGGCATTTAATCCGTCAAAGGGAATGACTGTAAATATAGTGGCCGATGGAAGCGATGAAAAGGAAGCACTGTTGGCAATGGAAAAATTTTTAGTCTGTCAGTAAAAACAGGGAGGAAACAAGAAATGGAAAAGAGAGAAGCAAAAACAGCTCCGGTACAAACAGCAGCGAAATCCGCAGCAGAAGTGAAGGAAGAGACCGCTGCAGTGAAAGAGACTGCAGTGAAAGCAGAGGCAAAAGACACAGCAAAGAAAGAGACTGCCAAGAAAGAGACAGCCGCAAAGAAAACAACGAAGAAAACTCCGGCTAAGAAAACCGAAAGCAAGAAGGCAGAGAAAATAGAAGAAATCTATCTTCAGTTCCACGGACAGGAAATCTTCACAAAAGATGTAATGGAAAGAGCAAAACAGGCTTACATTGCAGAAGGCCACAGGGAATCATCCATCAAATCAATTCGTCTGTACATCAAACCGGAAGAAAACATGGCTTACTACGTAATTAACGAGAAAATTGCCGGGGGCGTGACTTTATAAATCAGGAAAATAAGGAAATATTCGGAATCCACTTGTTGTTTGGGCAGCAAGTGGATTTGTTGTACTGTCAAAGGATGAAATCCCATAAAAAAGAAGGAAAAGAGGCGGCAAAAATGTATAAATTATTGGTTGTGGAAGACGACGAAGTGATTGCGCAGGCCATAAAAAGACATATGGAGAGCTGGGGATATGAGGTGGTATGCACAGAAGATTTCAAAGATGTGCTGCAGACGTTTGTGGAAGAAAACCCCCAGCTTGTGCTGATGGACATTTCCCTTCCCTTTTATAACGGATTTCACTGGTGCGACGCCATCCGGGGGATTTCCAAAGTGCCTGTTATTTTTATTTCTTCTGCCTCTGATAATATGAATATTGTGATGGCGGTCAATATGGGCGGAGATGATTTTGTGGCCAAGCCCTTTGACCTGAACGTGCTGCAGGCCAAGATACAGGCAATGCTTCGAAGAACCTATGATTTTGCAGGAGAAAGCAGCCTGTTGGAGCATAAGGGGATGATATTTGACAGCAGCCGGGGGTTTGTGACTTATGAAGGGGAACAGGCGGAGCTTACCAAAAATGAAATGGGAATCTTAAAAGCATTGCTGGAGCAGAAGGGAAAGATTGTAACCAGGGATAAATTGATGGAACGGCTCTGGGAATCGGACAGCTTCATTGACGATAATACCCTGACGGTAAATGTAGCCCGGCTGCGGAAAAAGCTGGAGGGAATCGGAGTCGTAGATATGATTAAGACCAGAAAGGGAATCGGGTATGCGGTGGATTAGAACTTATATAAGGCGGCATCGTCTCGGCATTTTTATGTATGTTCTGTTCTGCATTATTTTTGCGGTGGTTTTGTTTCTCTACCAGATGCCTATGGAGCCGGCGGTTTACGCCATTGGGCTGTGTATGACCCTTGCAGTGATTGTGCTGGCTGCAGACAGTGTCCGTTACCGCAGAAAAGTGGAAACCCTTACCTGGCAGCTTGAGGCGGTAAAAGAGGGCACAGAAAAGCTTCCAGAGCCGGAGGATGAAGTGGAGCAGCTGTATCAGAGGCTTTTGGAGAATGCCCAGATAGAGCGCACCTGCCAGGTGGGGGATATTCTGCAGGAAAAATCAGAAATGACGGATTATTTTACCCTGTGGACCCATCAGATTAAGACGCCGATTGCTGCCATGTACCTGCTGCTGCAGCAGGAAATTCCGGAACAGGACAGATCCCGGGAAATTCATTTTATGAAACAATATTTTATCCAGAAACGGGAAATAGAGTCAGAATTGTTTAAGATCGAACAGTATGTGGAAATGGTTCTGCAGTATTTGCGCCTGAACAGCTCCGTCAATGATTTTGTACTGCAGGAATATGAACTGGACGGGATGGTCCGTCAGGCTGTGCGTAAATATGCGCCTATGTTTATCCGCCGGAAGCTGTCGCTTCATTATGAACCTCTTCAGGTAAAAGCAGTGACAGATGAAAAATGGCTGACCTTTGTTCTGGAACAGATTTTGAGCAATGCCATCAAATATACGTCTGCAGGAGATATTTTTGTCAGAATGGAAGGCGGATGCCTGGTGGTGGAAGATACCGGCATCGGCATTCTGCCGGAGGACCTTCCCAGAATTTTTGACAAGGGATATACCGGATATAACGGCAGAAGCGATAAGAAGGCATCCGGCATCGGGCTGTATCTGGTAAAGAAAATTTTAGAGAAGCTGGGGCATAAGATTTTGATTGAATCAGAACCGGGGAAGGGAACGAAGGTGAAGCTGCTGTTTTAATATTTTTTGATCTTGGAACTGATTTCCCTGGAAAAAGATTCTCGGTAAATTTCATGATATTCTTCATAAGAAATCTCCGTTCCATTTGTCATAATCTGCATTGGAACGCCAAATAATTTCACATAGTAAGGCATTACAGTCATGTTGTTTCTTAAATAAAAAGCCTTTCGGCGGATGCGTTCTTCCTGATTCGGAGCATGTTCCCTGGGATCTTCAATTTCCAGAATAAACCGCTTTCCGGTATAGCGCTCCTGCAGGAGCCGAAGGGCGCGGGAGCCGATATTCTGTCCCTGCATAGTTGGAGAAACGGCAAAGTAATCCAGTAAAACTAAATCCTTGTATAAAATGGTGATGGCAAGTCCCAGGAAGGCGCCGGTTTCTTCTTCGATTGCCAATAGTTCCATAATGCCTTCCCTGCTTTTTTGCAGCATAAGGGAAAAAGGTTTGCGCTCAGATTCGGGAAATGTTTTCAGATACAGCCGTTCTAAATTTGCGAATTGCGTCTCGGCGGTGCAGTTTGTTAATATCATAAGATAACCTCCTTGGTTGAATAAGATAAATCTTTTAATTTCACAATCGTACAGGAGTATTGGCCTGTATCCGTCAATCATACAATGGGATTGGAATTAAATCAAGTAGTATTCAGAAAAATGCGCTTCCATATCGGGGAGCGTTTCCAGAGCAGGCAAATCAGGAAAATCTTACAAAACCGTAAGGAATCCCCTGGAAAATGTAAGCTAAAACTAAGGCATTTCTTTTCTTCTTCCAGTATACTGTAACCAGAACAACAGAAAACAAGGAGGACGATCATGGCAATCTTAGAAGTAAACAATGTAAAGAAAATATACACCACCAGATTCGGAGGCAACCAGGTACAGGCATTGACTGATGTAAGCTTTTCCGTGGAAAAAGGAGAATATGTGGCAATTATGGGAGAATCCGGTTCCGGCAAAACCACTCTGCTGAATATTCTGGCAGCGCTGGACAAAGCCACCTCGGGACTGGTGATGCTAAACGGCAAAAACCTTTCGGCTCTGCGGGATTCGGAGGTGTCGGCCTTCCGGAGAGAGAACCTGGGCTTTGTATTTCAGGATTTCAACCTGCTGGATAATTTTAATATCCAGGACAATATCTTTCTTCCACTGGTTCTGGCCGGGAAAAATTACAACGAAATGCGGGTGCGTCTGATGCCTATTGCGGAAAAACTGGGCATCAAGGCAATACTTGGAAAGTATCCCTATGAGGTGTCCGGCGGCCAGAAACAGCGTGCAGCCGTAGCCCGGGCATTGATTACCAATCCGCAGCTGATTCTGGCAGATGAGCCTACCGGAGCGCTGGATTCCAAAGCGGCAGAAAGCCTGCTGTCCCAGTTCCAGGAAATCAACGGGGCGGGCCAGACCATACTGATGGTAACCCATTCCACCCAGGCGGCCAGCCGCGCCAAACGCGTGCTGTTTATCAAGGACGGACAGGTATTTCATCAGATTTATAAAGGAAGCAGCACCAATGAGGAAATGTACCAGAAAATTTCCGACACCCTTACCGTGATCACAACAGGGGGTGGAAAACATGAATAAATTTTTCTATGGAAAACTTGCTTTTGGCAATTTAAGGAAAAACGGCAGGCTGTATCTGCCTTACATCCTGGCAGCCGTAGGAATCGGAGCCATGTATTATATTATGGTGGCCCTGACCGGGGATAAGGGAATTGAAAAAATGCCCGGCGGCGGGGATTTGAAAATGATTATGGGCCTTGGGTGCGTCGTAATTATGATTTTTGCGGTGATCTTTTTATTTTACACCAACAGCTTTCTGATGAAACGGCGGAAAAAGGAATTCGGCCTGTTCCACATCCTGGGAATGGAGAAAAAGCATATTGGAAAAATGATGTTCTGGGAAACCTGCATGGTGGGAAGTTTAAGCATTGCAGGCGGTCTGGCAGGGGGAATCCTTCTCTATAAACTGGTGGTTCTGGCGCTGCTTCGCATTACCGGCCTGGATGTGCCTTTTGGGTTCACTGTTTCCGGAGCGGGAATTGCAAATGTGGCTGTCTGCTTTGCCATAGTATTTGCAATGACCCTGGTTTATAATCTGTTTCAGGTGCGAAAAGCCAATGCCATTGAACTGCTTCACAGTGCAAATCATGGGGAAAAAGAACCCAGAACCCGGTGGATTCTGGCGCTTTTGGGTGTGGCTGCGCTGGGAATTGGCTACTGGATTGCCATTGTAACGGAAGATCCGGTGAGCACGCTGCTTCTGTTTTTTGTGGCGGTGCTTCTGGTGGTATTCGGCACCTACTTCCTGTTTACGGCAGGCAGCATTGCAGTATTGAAAATCATGCGGAAAAACACGAAGTATTTTTACCGCACCAAGCATTTTATTTCTGTCTCCGGCATGATTTACCGTATGAAACAGAATGCGGTGGGACTTGCCAATATCTGTATTTTAAGCACAATGGTGCTGGTTATGGTATCAGGCACGGTGGCTTTGTATGCGGGAGTGGAGGATATCATCAATAACCGGTATCCCAAAGATTTTGCCCTGACAGAATACGGCGTCCGTTCAGAGGAAGAAAAAGAGGCGTTAAAAGGGATGTTTCTGCAGTCCCTGGAGGAAAACGGCCTGGCGGTGGAGGATTCGGTGGAATATACTTCGCTGGCGGTCACTGTGTGGAAATCCAAAGAAGTTTTGCGGATTGAAAAGCCAGGAGCCATGGCAACCCCGGAAGGGGAAATCAGTATTTTGGAAATGATCACGCTAGATGAGTATAACCGGCAGGAAAATCAGCAGAGAGAACTGGCGGAGGATGAAATATTCGTGTCTGTCAGACAGGGAGATGAAAATGAGCAGGCTTACAGTATAAATGGAAGGAATTTCCGTATCAAAGAATACCTGAAGGATTTTGATATGGAGGGCCTGGACGGCAATGTGATTTATGACGGGTATTTTGTGGTAGTAAAAGATATACAGGTTTTGGAAGAACTGAATGAGATGCAGAGGGAAATCTATGGCAGTTCGGCAAGCAGCAGAGACTACCATATGTATGCAGATGTTTCAGGGACAGACGAACAGCTGAAAAACTGCGCCGTCCGTCTGGAAGAACTGGTGGACGGGTATAACCAGGGCAGGGCCGAAGAGGAGCATCTCGCTGTACGGTTAGCTGTGAAGGAAGAACAGAGGGAAGGATTTATGATTTTCTGCGGCGGATTTCTGTTCCTGGGCATCTTTCTGGGATTTGTATTTCTGATGGCCACAGTGCTGATTATTTACTACAAACAGATTTCTGAAGGGTATGAGGATAAAGAGCGGTTTGAAATTATGCAGAAAGTGGGCATGAGCCCCAGAGAAGTAAAAGCCGCCATCCACAGCCAGATATTGAAGGTATTTTTCCTTCCCCTGGTGATGGCCTGCGTGCACCTTACCATGGCCTTTCCCATGATGAACCGGCTGCTGCTGTTATTTAATATGAAAAATCCAGGATTGTTTGCGGCCTGTACGGTAAGCGTGGTTGGAATTTTTGCAGTAATTTACGGAATCGTATTTGGGATTACGGCCAGGGCTTATTACCGGATTGTAGGAGAGAAAAGCAGGGGCTGATTAAGGAGCCTGTACCAAACTGCGAAGGAAAGAGCTGGGCAAATAAAGAGCCTGTACCAAACCGTAAAGAACAAGGACTGTTGGAAAGAAGTTTAGATGTATGATTGCACAAGTTTTTCCAACAGTCCTTTTTGGCAGAGAGGCTTATTTTACCTTTTCCCCCGCCTTATACCGTTTCACCAGACCTTCAATTCTCTCATAGGGATCGAGCAGATCGCTGATGGAGGTGTCATGGTTTAACGTATCAATGATATATGCAATATACTTGCTCATATCGCAGTCGATATAATAATCTCTTTGCAGCAGCTCCGGCGCCTGATATGTGAGGTTGGTGGTCACTACTTTATAAATAATGCCTTCTTTCACAGCCTTGTCAAATTTTTCCAGACCGTTGGTAAACAGCCCGAAGGTGGCGATTACGAAGATGCGGTTGGCCTTTCTCTTTTTCAGTTCCGTGGCCACATCGATCATGCTGTCTCCGGAAGAAATCATATCGTCAATGATGAACACATCCTTGCCTTCTACGGAAGAGCCCAGGAATTCATGGGCAACAATGGGATTGCGGCCGTCTACGATTTTGCTGTAATCCCGGCGTTTGTAGAACATTCCCATATCCAGTCCCAGAACATTCGCGAAATAAACGGCGCGGTTGGTACCGCCTTCGTCCGGGCTGATTACCATCATATGATCGCTGTCGATCTGCAAATCCGGGGTTTCCCGCAGGATGCTTTTGATAAACTGGTAAGCAGGCTGCACTGTTTCAAAGCCATGGAGCGGTATAGCGTTCTGCACGCGGGGATCGTGGGCGTCAAAGGTGATAATATTGTCCACGCCCATGTTCACCAGCTCCTGCAGCGCAATGGCGCAGTCTAAGGATTCCCTGCCGGTGCGTTTGTGCTGACGGCTCTCATAGAGGAACGGCATAATGACGGTGATTCTCCTGGCTTTTCCTCCTGCTGCTGCTACAATACGCTTTAAATCCTGATAGTGATCGTCGGGAGACATATGGTTTTCGTGACCGCAAACGGTGTAAGTCATGCTGTAGTTGGTAACGTCCACCATCAAAAACAGGTCATAGCCCCGGACGGAATGCCGGATGCTGCCCTTGGCTTCTCCGGTGCCGAAGCGCGGGGCGCTGCAGTCCATCAGATAGGTATCTCTCTGGTATCCCCGGAAAGCAATATCATTCTCATGCTCATGCTGCCGTTCCGCACGGAACCGCACCAGGTACTCGTCCACCATTTCCCCCAGAGGCCGGCAGCTTTCCAGTGCAATCACACCCAAAGCGCCGGCAGGAATAGTTTCATAATTTCTTTCGTTACGCTGCATTAAAATGTCCTCCATAAATATAAATTAAAAGTGTTTGCTTGTTGCAGTCTCATTAGAAACTCCCAGTTTTTTCTGAATCCGGATATCGTTTCCAAACAGCTTAATCATTGTATAATTGCTGGAAATTCTGGAAAACGTCCGTTCAGAATATGTATCCACTAACTGGCTCAGGCTCAGATTGGTGGAAATAATTGTAGATTTCCGCCGCAGGATACGTTCATTCAGACAAAGGAAGAGCTGGGAGGTGGTGAAGGAATTGGAAAGCTCCGTACCCAGATCATCTATAATCAGTAAGTCGCAGTCAAAAATATTCTGATAGTCTTCGCTGAAATCCTTTTCTTTTCCGAAAATATTTTTTTCAAAAATATGAAAAAGCGAAGAAGCGGTAAAATAAATGACTGAGTGCCCGGTATCCAGAAGTTCTTTCGCCACACAGTTGGAAAGGTAGGTTTTGCCGATGCCTGTATCGCCGTACAGAAACAGATTTTTGAATTCTGTATCAAAGGTGCCTGCGAAATCCATGCAGAGAGAAACCGCCTGCTTTGCAGTTGCAAGACTGGTTAATCCGGTGGAAGGATTCTTCAGGGAATCGGAATAGTAAGCAAAGGAGAAATGCTGAAAATTCTCCTGCTCTAAGGTCTGCCGCAGATTGGACTGGGTATAGACCAGATCAATGGCGGCCTGTTTAAAACAATGGCATTTTTCCCTGCCGATATATCCGGTGTCTTTGCAGTCCGGACAGCGGTAAGGGGGTTCGAAATAATTCTCAGGGTATCCATGGACGGTTAAAATCTGCTTTTTCTCAGCTGTCAGCGCAGAAAGGATCTCCCTTAACCGGCCAAGAGCGTTGTTGTCTCCGTCCACCAGACGCTTGGCCTGCGCCACAGAGACGGAGGAAATGGTTTCATCAATCTCCGTAAGCCGGGGAAACTTCTGATAAAGCTCATCTTTCCGTTTCATCACAATATGGCGGTTTTCAAGCTGTTTTGCCTCATAGCTTCGGATTAAAGTATTATACTGAGTGTTGCTTAAAGCCATGAATGCCTCCTTCCATCAATAGGCCCGAATCTCAAGCGGGCATTAGTGTGCGCTGTTTAGTAATTCCGCTTCCAGCTGATTCAATTGGTCCAGATTGTAGGTGCGCTGCGGAAAGCTGTTGAAGCGGTTTGCTGCGGCAGAGCGTACAGCAGGCCGGACAGCTTTTTCAGCAGTTTTTGCCGCCTGGAAGGATTCATCCGCTTTGCGGATGTCGGCAGATGTCCGGATGTTCTGTTTTTTCCAGTTCAAAAGGATGCGGTCGGCATACTCAAAGTTGGGCTGATGGATGGTAAGTATGGTGCGGCTGCATGCCTCAGTAATCATATCCTGCCCAAATCCCAGTTCTTTACTCCATTTTTCTATGTAAGCGGATTCAGCGGGAATCAGGCTGCGTCCGTGGATGCCCAGAGCCTTCATTACTGCATAGTGCAGCTTGCTGTGGGTATTTACGCTGCGTTTGGCCTGTTCCACTGTCTCAATGCCGGCTTCTTTCCAGTTGATGGCAACTTTTTCCATGTAATGCAGACTGGAATGGCCTCCTGCAATACAGTATTCCATCAGGTATATAATCAGGTCTGCGCAGAGGTTCAGGCCGTCGTACCAGTAAAGCAGGCTTTGAACGTCTGTGGCAGTCAAAGGTCTCCCCAGATAGCTTTCTGCGATGAATAACAGCTCCCGCACTTCTTCCTTCTCTTTAAATGCCGCCATGTCGCCGGCAGTGTAGACAGGCTTTTCAGAAACGCCGGATTTCTTTTTGGCAGGAGAAGCTGCGGATTCTGCTTTTTTCAGGGGAACGGTATCGTCCTTGGGGGAAACGGTATCGGATTCCAGGAAATAAATGCCGCAGATGGACTTGTCCTCGTTATATTCTAATTTTAACAGGTTCATTTTTTCCCAGTATTTTAAAGCCCGCCGGATGTCTTTTTCCGTATGATCGAACCTGTCCGCAGTCCTTGAAATAGAAAAACTGCAGTCCGGGGAATTCATACAGCGAAGAAGATATAAGTATATTTTGACAAATTCCCCGTTGGCATTCGTCATGTATTCGTCAATAAAGCGGTTGGGAATTTCAGTTGTAGAATTTCCGTTGTCTTTGTGTAATGTAATGTCTGCCATAATATCCTCCAGTGAACTATCTGTTCGGTAAACTTGCGTTCTGCGCAGCCGGCCAACCGGCAGGCCGTGCGGCCATCCGTACTGTGAAGGTGAAAGCTCCCACAGCAATTCTTAATGTGGATTAAAGTATAGCACATAAAAATCAAATTGAGAAGCAAAATTTTTCCTGAAAATCCAGTAAAATCAAGGGATCAGGGGAATGTGGAAAGGGTGGATAATGTTGATAAAAAGGTTCCTGAAACTTATGGAAAGGTCACGGCGTCCGATAAAATCGGAAAAAACCAGGAAATTCAGTCTGTGGAAAAAATTATCTTATGTAAACATAAAAATCCACATCCAAAATGGAAAGTTTTCCCCATTTGAATGTGGATAACGTGGATAACTACTTCCCAAGAAGGTGTTCCCCTACTTGCACTATGTCTCCGGCGCCCATAGTTATCAACAAATCACCGTTTATACATTTATTTAATAAAAAATTTTCAATTTCGTCAAAAGATGGAAAATAATGGCATTCGCACCCGGAATTTTGTAGTTTTTTCTGCAGATCCCTGGAGCTTATTCCTAACGTATCTGTTTCACGGGCAGCATAAATGTCTGCAAGCACAACCACATCCGCCAGAGAGAGGGCTTCGGCAAATTCATCCAGGAAAGCTTTGGTGCGGGTATAGGTATGGGGCTGAAACACGCAGACAATCCGGTGGGTTCCGCAAGTTCTGGCTGCAGTTAAGGTTGCCGTGATTTCCGCCGGATGATGGGCATAGTCGTCGATCACGGCAATGCCGCCCAGCTCGCCTTTATGCTCAAACCGCCGGTTGGGGCCTTCAAATTCCGCCAAAGCCTGCTGAATGTGTGTAAAGTCCAGGTTCATTTCCAGTGCCAGGGCGCAGGAAGCCAACGCGTTGCTTACATTGTGCATGCCCGGAACCTTCAGGCTGATGTCTCCCAGGGGAGAACCTTCATGCATTAATGTAAAGTCTGCGCAGCCTTGTGTGTTAAAAGTAATGTTGTCTGCATAATATGAATTAGAACCTGACATGCCGTAGGTTAAGATTTTGCATGAAAGGCCTTCGGTGAGTTCCTGAAAGCGTTCGATTTCACCGTTCAGAATCAATGTGCCGCCGGGGGAGACATTGCCGGCAAACTGCTGAAAGGAGCGCCGGATGTCGTCCAGGTCTTTGAAAAAATCCAGATGATCTTCTTCTATATTTAATATCAGGGCATATTTCGGATAAAAGTGCAGAAAGCTGTTGGTGTATTCGCAGGCTTCCGTCAAAAAGAAATCGGAGCTGCCCACACGGATGTTTCCGTCAATGGACTTTAAAATACCTCCCACAGAAATCGTGGGATCGGTACATGCCTGAAGCAGAATCTGGGTGATCATGGAAGTTGTGGTGGTTTTCCCGTGGGTGCCGGAAACGGCAATGGATTCCCGGTAGTTTTCCATAATCTGCCCTAAAAGCTCCGCCCTTGTCAGGGTTGGAAGCTGTTTGTCCAAAGCTGCGTCCAGTTCCGGATTGCCGGGGTGGATAGCTGCCGTGTATACTACGGCGTCAATGTCGTCGGTAATATTGGAGGCCCGCTGTCCGAACACAATGGAGGCTCCCAGTTTGGTTAATTTGTCGGTCAGTTCAGAGGCTCTTGCGTCAGAGCCGGAAATGCGGAAATTTTCCTTCAGCAGAATCTCAGCCAGGCCGCTCATGCTGATGCCGCCGATGCCGATGAAATGAAGATGAATTGGTTTTTCGAAATTAATTTTGTACATATCATATTACCTGCCCACTCTATATTGATTATTACTTTCATTTTATAACAAGATACAGTATTTTGCAAATTGAAAATGAGTGAGAACAGGAGAAAATAATAGCGGAAAAAAGGGGATTCGGGAAAAATATTGTATGAAATGACAAATAAACCTAAAATCTGCGAAAAAAATTGTGAAAAATGTGTACTAAAAGATTCTTTTATGATATAATTGGTCTACAAGGAACAAGAAATTAATTGACGAGAGGTGAGAGACATGATTCGTAAAGAAATGATTGCCATGCTTCTGGCAGGCGGACAGGGAAGCCGCCTGGGAGTACTGACTTCCAAAGTGGCTAAGCCTGCAGTTGCATTCGGCGGCAAGTATCGAATTATTGATTTTCCATTAAGCAACTGCGTGAATTCTGGGATAGATACGGTAGGTGTATTGACACAATATCAGCCGCTGCAGTTAAATACTCACATCGGGATTGGAATTCCGTGGGATTTAGACCGCAACCACGGCGGGGTGACGGTGCTGCCGCCATATGAGAAGAGTGACAACAGCGAATGGTACACAGGGACGGCCAATGCGATTTATCAGAACCTGAATTACATTGAAAGCTACCATCCCGAATATGTCCTGATTCTTTCAGGAGATCACATTTACAAGATGAATTATGAAGTAATGCTTGATTTCCACAAAGAAAATAATGCTGATGTTACCATTGCAGCCATGCCGGTACCCTGGGAGGAGGCAAGCCGCTTTGGTCTTGTGATTACCGATGAGAATAAGCAGATTCTGGAATTTGAGGAGAAGCCCGAGAATCCCAGAAGCAATCTGGCTTCCATGGGTATTTATATTTTTAACTGGAGCGTGCTGCGGGAAGCCCTGGTAACTATGTCAGAGCAGAGCAATTGCGATTTTGGAAAACATATCATTCCTTACTGCCGGGAGAACAGCAGACGGCTGTTTGCTTATGAGTACAACGGCTATTGGAAGGATGTGGGAACTCTTGGTTCTTACTGGGAAGCAAATATGGAACTGATTGATTTGATTCCCGAATTTAACCTGTATGAAGAATACTGGAAGATTTACACCAAGAGCGAGGCAATAGAACCTCAGTATGTTGCAGCGGAAGCAGTGACAGAGCGTTGCATTATCGGTGAGGGAGCCGGGATTTACGGCAAGGTCTATGGCTCTGTTATAGGGCCCGGCGTAATTATCGGTAAGGATTCGGTGGTGCGGGACTCCATTATCATGCAGAATACCAGGATTGGGGACAACGTTACCATCAATAAGTCAATCATCGCTGAGAACGTGAAGATTGGCGACCGTGTGGAACTGGGAATCGGTGAAGAAGCCCCGAATAAACTGAATGAAAGCGTTTATTCCTTCGGACTTGTGACCGTCGGGGAGAACTCGGTGATTCCGTCCGGAGTGAAGGTAGGCAAGAATACGGCCATATCCGGCGACACGGAACCAGGGGATTATCCAGAAGGCATTCTGGCAAGCGGGGAATCAATTATTAAGGCAGGTGACATAATATGAAGGCATTAGGTATAATTTTAGCAGGCGGCAACAACAGCAAGATGCAGGAGCTTTCCAGTAAGAGAGCAATTGCAGCAATGCCCATTGGCGGAAGTTACCGGTGCATTGATTTCGCTCTCAGCAATATGAGCAATTCCCATATTCAGAAAGTGGCAGTGCTGACCCAGTATAATGCAAGAAGCCTGAATGAACATCTGAGTTCCTCCAAATGGTGGGATTTCGGAAGAAAACAGGGCGGCTTATATGTATTTAACCCCACGGTTACTTCAGACAATGCCTGGTGGTACCGGGGAACGGCAGACGCTATGTTCCGGAACATTGATTTCCTGAAAAAGAGCCATGAGCCCTATGTGATTATCGCGGCGGGAGACTGTGTTTATAAGATGGATTACAACCGGATTCTGGAGTACCATATTGAGAAGAAGGCGGATATCACCATTGTCTGCAAGGACATGCCGGTGGGCGAGGATGTGAGCCGGTTCGGAGTTATTCGGATGAATGAGGATTCCAGAATTGTGGAATTTGAGGAAAAGCCGATGGTTGCTCAGTCCAATACCATTTCAGCAGGAATTTACATTGTCCGCAGAAGGCAGTTAATTGAGATGCTGGAACGCTGTGCAGAAGAGAACCGGCATGATTTTGTAACGGATATTTTAATCCGCTATAAGAACCTGAAACGCATTTACGGCTATAAGATGGAGGAATACTGGAGCAATATTGCCACAGTGGAATCCTATTACCGGACCAACATGGATTTCCTGAGGCCGGAAGTTCGCAAGTACTTCAGCAATGAGCCGAAGATTTATTCCAAGGTGGATGATCTTCCTCCAGCCAAGTATAATGTGGGTTCAGAAGTGCGCAACAGCCTGATTTCCAGCGGCTGCATTATTAACAGCAAGGTGGAGAATTCCATTTTATTCAAGAAAGCATTTGTAGGCAAGAATTGTGTGATCAAGAATTCCATTATATTGAATGACGTATACATAGGAGATAACACACATATAGAAAACTGTATTGTAGAAAGCCGTGATACCTTACGTGCCAATACTTACTTCAGCGGCGGCGATGGAATTAAAGTAGTATATGAACATAACGAAAGATATGTAATTTAACCTTCAGGTTAGGTGGCTATGAAAGGGGCAGGGAATTTATGCAGATAACAGATGTGAGAATCAGAAAAGTAGAGAAAGAAGGTAAGATGAGGGCGGTGGTATCCATTACCATTGACGAAGAATTTGTTGTTCATGACATAAAAGTGATTGAAGGTGAAAAGGGCCTGTTTATCGCAATGCCAAGCAGAAAAGCGGCAGACGGCGAATACAGGGACATTGCACATCCAATCAATTCGCAGACCCGAGAGACGATTCAGCAGATTATTCTGGATAAATATCGAATGGAAACCGAGCCTACAGCAGATTGATAAGAGAGCTGGTGCATAAGATGTGTTAGGAGAAAGAAAAAGAAGCGGCAAAGCCAGTGCAGAGGGTGAAATTGAACCTTTGCGCTGGCTTTTTCTATGGGGTTTTGACAGCAAGCAAGTGTTGGAATAGGAACTGCTGAAATGCATCTGTTTATTTGACAGATTGGAAAAGCAGATATTAAGATGACAATTTTCCTCATAAAATGACAAAAAGAGATGTTATACTAAAAGTATTATAATATGTTTTGTACGCTTGCAGGATAAAAATAATTTTTAGTGAAGAAGGGGGAAGTATTTTGAAAAAATTAAAAAGATATGTTTTACTGGTAATTGGAATGGTAATCGTCTTTGGGATGACGGGAACTGTGAAAAACGTTAAAGCAGAATCAAGCTCAGTGAATCAGTCAGGTACGTTGACCAGGGCAGATGTGAAAGCTTTTCAGGCAAATGTGGAGAAGCCCGCGGATGGTTTAAGGCAATCAGGCGATCTTCAGATAGAAGGCTGGGCAATTTATGGAAATGGAGTTTCGGAAGTGGTAACATATTTGAATGGAGTTCCTGTCTGCAACTGTGAAAGAGTTAAAAGAGGTGATGTTGCGAGTGCATTTCCTGGTTATCCCACTGGCAACGAGGGATTCCGCTGTAAAATAAGTGAAAGTCTCTTGCGGGACGGGCAGAACCAGATTTTTTTCCGGGCATATACAAATCATAATACCCAGATAATTACTGATTTTGGACATCGAACAATAAATCATATACCGAAGAAACCATTAATTTCCAACATGGAATATTTGCCTAACAATTTGGTGACAGATGGGACGGTGGGAGGCTGGGTGATTACAGATACGCCGCAAAAAGTTGTGATTCTCATTAATGGAAAACAATATGAACCAGAAAGATTTAAGAGAGATGATGTAAAAAAGGTTTATCCTGCCTATGACACTTCTAAAGCCGGATTCCGCCTCAGGATTGATCCTACACAGGTTATGCATGGGAGCAACCAGTTGATTGTCAGGGCATACACCTCATCAAATGAATATAAGGAAATTTATAAGGGGAATTTCAGTGCGGTAAAAATGGATGCGCCTTTGTTTGATGCAGCCTTTTATTATGGGCGTTACAGTTCGTCCGATGCTACGGTGAAGTCCATAGGAAGAAATTATGGAAAACTTATAAAAGATTGGTATACCAGGGGACTTGCCAAAGGTTATGCTTGTTCTGCAGCATTTGATCCGGTATATTACTTAAATGTTTCTTCAAATAGCGATATCAAAAAATTATGCGGAAATGATTATGTGAAAGCGTACTGTCATTGGGTGAATTATGTATTACATGGGAATGAATTTCGTGACGTCAGTCCTTTTTTGAATCTTTTGTATTACAAAGAATCTTACGAAGATTTACAAGGAAAAACTCCTTCAGATTTAGTATACCATTATGTAAATTGGGGATGTGCTGAATCCAGAGTAGCATCTTCCAGTGACAGTGCGGCAGCGCTTCACAAAATGTTTCATGCGGAAAGATTTGCGGACAAAAATGGGGATCTTTTGGAAGCGTATGGGGATGCCAAAACCAATGCTATTGCATACTGGCAGCATTTTTGGTATTATACAATACCAGATAGCGAAAAAAGATATACAAATGAAGGCTTCGACATGGGATTTGTTCTAATTGTCAGTGAGCGTGACAACGCTGCAGAGGCAGTAGAGTGGTATTTGGACACAGGGTATAAACTCGGCTATGATACTGAGAATAAGTATCAGCAAAGTTTGATAATGGAAAAATAAAAAATGCTGAATCAGGAAAAGCTGTCGGATAATGAGGACAGCTTTTCTGCTTTACCGTCCGTTGTTTTTCTGGCAGGAAAACGGTGATACCTCAACTGCTTTTTAGAAATTGCTGATTTATATCAGGACAATTCCAATATTTCTATTTTGCATCTATGCTCTTTTGTATTCTTGCTGCAGCAGATTCTCACAGCCAGTGTCCGTCCGGTATACGGCGCCTTTTTTTCAAGCGTTCCCTGAAATCTGAGTGCCTAAAAATTGTAGAAATTACAGTCATAAATCTGATATTTTTTCTAGATTGTTAATATACGCAGGATTAAAAATTGTATATAATTCCCTTACTAAATTATATTTCATAAGGAGGGAAAGCAAAATGAAGAATTCGATGAAGAAAAAAATGCTGACTTTTGCAATGGCAGCTGCCATGGCGGTTACTTCTGTAACGATACCGTCTGTCCCGGCGGAGGCGGCGTCAGGGAAAACGGTAAAAAGCGTGAAACTGAAAATTGGAGCAAAGACGGTAACAAACAAAAAGTATACTATGACAGCGGGCCAGAAAAAGAAAATAAAAGTCATAACTTCGCCAAAAGCGGCCCGCAAAAGCGTCACCTTCAAATCCAGCAGAAAAAAGATTGCAACAGTGAGCAAAAAGGGAACGATTGCAGCAAAAGCGGCTGGAAAGGCAAAGATAACAATTACTGTTACCGGAAAGGATAAGAAGAAAACGAAGAAATATATTAATCTGGTGGTAAAAAAAGCAACGGCAGTTAAAAGCGTTAAGTTAAAGATCGGATCAAAGGCAGTTACAAATAAGAACTATGCCATGACAGTTGGCCAGGAGGCGAAAGTCAATGTAACAGTTACGCCTAAGGCGGCGAAAAAGAGCGTAACCTTTAAATCTGGCAAGGCACAGGTTGCGGCAGTGGATAAAGGCGGCAAAATTACCGCAAGATCTGCCGGGACTGCCAAAATTACAGTGACAGTTACCGGAAAAAATAAAAAGAAAACAAAAAAATATATTTATTTGACAGTAAAAACTAAAAATGATCAGAATCCAGATCAGAATCCGGATCAGAATCCGTCAAATGAGATTCCTGTATCCGGCATATCAGCAACCGTTTCGCCTTCATCCATTAAAGTAGGCGAAACAGCTCAGGTACGCGCGGTGGTAAAACCGGACAACGCAACGCAAAAAACTCTTACTTATTCCACAAGCAGCAAATCTGTGGCCTCTGTAGACGGCACAGGAAAAGTGACAGGAATCGGTGCCGGTACGGCTAAAATAACCGTAAAATCCGCAAATGGCAAAACAGCAGATGTGACATTGACGGTGGTAGAAGAACCTGCAGCGGAACAGCCGGATTTATCCTATGACGGATATGAGCTGAAATGGGAAGATTCCTTCGACGGAACGTCCCTGAACCGGGAAGACTGGAATGTGGAAACCCACGATCCCGGATGGGTAAACAGCGAGCTGCAGGCATATGTGGATTCGGAAGAAAACATTTTCCTGAAAGACGGAAACCTGGTGATACAGCCTGTGGAAACGAAGCAGGAAGACGGAACCGTATCCTATACTTCCGGGCGCATTAATACGCAGAATAAGCATAACTTTAAATATGGCCTGTTTGAAGCCAGGGTGAAGGTTCCCAAAGGACAGGGGTTCTTGCCTGCATTCTGGATGATGCCCGCCAATGAGAACCTGTACGGCCAATGGCCCCGGTGCGGGGAAATCGACATTATGGAAGTGCTTGGACATGAGACAAACACTTCTTACGGAACCATCCATTATGGGAATCCCCACAGCGAGAGCCAGGGAAAATATACCTTACCCAGCGGGGATTTCTCAGAAGAATATCATGTATTTCAAGTGGAATGGATACCAGGAAAAATCAGCTGGTATGTAGACGGAAAGCTTATTCATACAGAAAATGACTGGTATTCTGCCACAGAAGGGCAGGGAGAAATCAGTTATCCGGCGCCGTTTGATCAGCCATTTTATATGATTCTGAATCTGGCTGTTGGCGGAAGCTGGCCGGGAAACCCCGATGAGACGACAGATATTGCAAATTCAGCATTTTATGTGGATTATGTAAAAGCGTACCAGAAAAGCAGCTATGATGAAAATGTGGATAAACCTGTCAAAGACGTTGTTTTAAGGGAGCCGGATGCAAATGGAAATTATGTGATAAACGGAGACTTCGCAGTACAGGAAGATCTTACAGACGGCAAAGACTGGAGTTTCCTGACTGCCCTTGGAGGAAAGGGAACGGCAGCGATTCAAAACAATGAGATAACCATTGCCACAGAAGAAGCCGGAACTGCAGATTACAGCATTCAGCTTGTGCAGCCGAATCTGCCTATGAAAAAAGGCGGAGTGTATCAGCTTTCCTTTGACGCGTCTGCGGAAAGCGCAAGGACAATGAAGGTGGATGTGTCGGCTCCGGACAGATCTTACCGCCGGTATCTTAACGATACAGTGGTAGAGCTTACAACGGAAAAGAAGACATACTCCTATGAATTTACCATGAAAGACAGCGATGACGCCAACGGACGCCTGGAATTCAATATGGGCGACGCGGAATCAACGGCAGGAATCAAGATCAGCAATGTAGTTCTGAAAAAGACAAAGGAAATTGACATTACCGAGGATAAAAAGGGGATTCTGGCGGATGGAAATTATGTCTATAACGGCAGCTTCCAGGAAGGCCAGGGACGTTTGGGCTACTGGACGGTAACCGGGAATCAGGGTTCCGAAGTCAGGGTGACAAATGAGGATAATATCCGGCGGCTGATGATAAAGGCTCCGGAGGGAACCACTGCAGAAAATCCGGTGATTGTCTCTCAGGAGGAACTGGCATTGACCGGAGGACAGACCTATGCCTTGAGCTTTACGGCGGAAGGGGAAGCCGGAAAAAGCGTCAGCCTGATAGCAGCCGGACAGAACTTTGAGTTCCCAATGACAGGCGAAGAGAAGAAATACAGTGACAAGCTTGTGTTGGGGCAGGAACTGCCGGATACCAATCTTGCATTTTATATCAAAGAGCCGGGAGTATTTTACATTGATGATGTACGGATCGAGGAAGACAGCCTAATTAAAAACGGAAGCTTTAACGCCGGGTTTGCCGGATATGAGGCATATGTAGACAGCAGTGCGGACGCTTCTTATGTGGTGGACAGCCTGACCGAAGACAATGCGGCAGACTTTACCATCAACAACACTGGAGATGCGGCCTGGAAGATTCAATTGAAACAGAACAATATTGAGCTTGAAAAGGATCAATGGTACAAACTTACCCTTGACGCTAAATCAAGCCTGGCAAGAAAACTGATGTTTGCAATCCAGAGGGACGGAACCAGCGATGATGACTGGACTCCCTATTCCGGGGAAAAAATCGTAGAACTGGAAAATGGTTATAATACCTATGAAATCCAGTTTCAGATGAAGAATCCCTCAGATTCCAAAGCAGTGCTCAGCATTTCTATGGGCGCAGTGGGAGATGTCCAGATTACAGAAAAACATCGTATCTGCATCGACAATATCAATCTGGAGAAAATAGAGGCTCCTGCAGTACCGGAAAAACCGGCCGGAGAAAATCTGATGGTAAACGGCGATTTTGCTTCCGGAGAAGAAGGATGGGTGAAGGCAGTTACCGCTCCGGGAGAAGCCGAAGTATCTTTTGCAGAGAATAAAGCAGTGTATCACATTGAAAATGTTGGAACAGAGGATTGGAATGTACAGTTAAAGCAGGAAGGAATCACTCTGGAACAGGGCAAAAAATACCGTATCACCTTCCGGGCAGCTTCCACGAAAGCCCGCACCATTAAGCTGGCTATGTTAAGCCAGAGCTATACATGGTACGGAGGAGAGGATATTTTACTGGAGGAAAATCAGGAGAAAGAGGTTGCCGTTGAATTTACCATGGGAGAAGAAACAGATTCAGCAGCTACTCTGGTGGTTTCCATGGGGCTTATCAAAGATGGGGAAGGAAATGAAGTTTCTACTCCGGCTTCTGAGATTACGCTGTCAGATTTTTCACTGGTGAAAGTGGAATAGGAAATTTAGGACGGGTTTACGGAAAAAACGGCATAACTTGCGGGCTATGCCGTTTTTCCCTTTGATTAGCCGGTAGATATAAATGCTGAATTTTATGATTTCAATAACTCTATCCTGCAGTGATGTTCTTTGGTCTGCTTACTGTAGCTAATGCCTACAGCCAGTATCCGTCCGGTATACGGCCTCTCTTTTCCGTTCAGGATAAAATATAAAATCTGCAAATCCTTTTCCAGCTTTATCTTCCCGTTCTATCCGGTATTTATTGCGTGCGGAAAGGTAACACAGGTTTACAATAGCTGACAGTTCAATTTCATTGTTATATGACAGGATGGGAGATTCTGTATTGTGTGCGAACTCAAGGATTTCTTCCATTTGCATTGTATTGCCTGCTATGGTTGCCTGAAGCATTTGTTCTGATTTTCTGGCAAGCTGGTAAACATATCCCAGAGAATCTTTGGTCAGCAGCAGTTCATTAAATTTATCCATCAGTTCTTTATTTGGGATCGCAATTTTTCCGTTCTCATAAGTCAGAAGTCCATAAACTACCATAGCGGAGTAAATATGCTCTCTGGAATGTATTTCCATAGAGGAAGCGGCAAATTGACCAATGTCTGCAGAAACCCGTTCTCCGGAAATCATTAGGACTAAGTCGTCTTTTACATCTTCAACATTGTGCCTGATATAATAGAATAATTCATCATAGGGTCCGGAACTAATCCAATAATTCCGAAGCTGATTGTCTGTCAGGGCCAAAACAACAGAACGCGGGTTATAGAGCCGGGTTCCGGCAGCGGTATAGTAACCATCATACCAGATACGGAGTTCCTGGCGGGTGAATTTTGGGAACTCCGTGTTTTTCTTGTAGATTTCATAGAGGTTATCTACTTCCGTATCAGAAAAACCGAAATATTCGCTGAATTTCTCTGAGGCTGCCATATATGCAAATTCTACATAAGGCTGATCCTTGAGGAGGCATTTTAAAAACAGGAGATATTCTTTCTGATTTTAGGCAGAAACAAAGGGCATGTGGAAAGCCGCATCCCATTCATCTAATACAAATAGAAAATTATGCTCTTTTTCCTCATATATTTTCTGCAGGGCGTCCCAGGGAGAATCATCTGCACTGACGCCGCAGTCTGTAAAGGCGTTCAGCAAGTCCCTGACAAGACTGTTTTCAATACGCCGGATATACTGTACATAGCTGCTGCAGCCTTTTGGGGCCCTGCTGAAATCAATATAGATAACATCATATCTGTTTCGGTGGGTACGGGATGCATTATGTTCTGAAACAGCAAGATGCTGGAAGATACAGTCTGATTTGTCCGTTTTTCCAAAGAATGCGCCAATCATATTCGCCATGACTGTTTTCCCAAAGCGGCGGGGTCTGGTGATGCAGCAATAACAGTTTACGCTGCCGAAAGAAGGGATTAATTCTGTCAGCAGCAGAGACTTATCAACAAAATAAGGATTCTGTGTCATTTTTTATATGCCTCGTAGGGAGCTTTGCTGTTTAAAAATATTCCCATATTCCTGCATTCCTTTCTGTTTTGCCATTCTGTCTGAAGTATACTGCACGGTAAAAAGATTTGCCGTGCAGCTGCGCCGGCCGCACGCCGCAAAGCGGCAATTTTCTTTTGTGCGGCTGTGTGCGTATTGTTATACGAAACGTCAGTTTTTTCGACGCTTGGTATAATTATAGCATGCGGCCTGCGTTTCTTCCAGATGTTTTCTGTTTTTCTTTTACGGACTGATTTTCTGGATGCATATTTGAGCAGACTGTCTCACGTATTTGAGGAAGGCGTGGATTTGCGCGGATATTTTGCCTGGACATTTATGGATAATTTTGAATGGGAGAAGGGCTATCACGAGCGGTTCGGACTGGTGTATGTGGATTTTGCCACCCAGAAACGTATCCCTAAGGATTCCGCTTACTGGTATCAGCAGGTGATGGAAACAAACGGAGCCTGTCTGTCGGGAATAAAAACAGATAGAGAAAATCATGAAATAAGGGGATTTGTTCGGCGGTGTAAAATTGCGCTGGTTAAGAAAAAAGAACCTTAAAATCACATCATCAAACGATTGCGCTTGCAGTCAAAATATGCTAGTATAAATACACAAACAGGCAAAGGCAGGAGAAAAAGGACACTCCTGCCTTTCCTGTATGAACCGTAAATCTTTTTAGCCATATATTGAAATAAGTGCGTCGCTGATCCGCGGATAAGAATGAGGAGAGATAATAGGAATGGAAAATAAGTACAGATTGTCAGTTATGATAGTTCTGATTGTCATGCTGTTTATGTATATGATGGGCGTGGTAGAGATTTCAGATACCACGAATTTTGCATTTACGCTGGCTGCGCTGATATTCAGCATGGCAATGACAGTGGATACTTTTGCAGGCGAAAATAAAACAGCAGAGCGTATTTCTTTTATTCTGGAGTTTCTGGCATTATTGTCGGTGGTTTTGCTCCCAAACCTGAAAGATTTCAGTTTTCTCCAAAAAATTATGGACGTACTGGATACAAATGTGCTGTTGCTGCTGGCGTTATTTTTTACATTTGCAGGACAATGGGCTGCAGAAATAAAGATAAAGGATATGAAAAAAAACGGGGGGAATTAAAATGTTTTCAAATGATAAAACATATGAAGTAACATTGGAAAGTACAGCGGATATCAATATGTCAAACTGGCAGATCACAAAAACAGTAGATTTGATGACGATGGTGAATAATAAATTCGTCATTTTGTCTGAAATTAACAGGCTGTTGGAACATGGGGTGGACAAGAAGAATATCTTTATAGCCGACCGATCTTTTCTGATTTCCACCAGTTATAAAACTTACTTCGAAGAAGGAAACATGCTTTCTGCAAACCGGTGGGATATACTGAAAATGTGCAGTCTGGGACGTTTATATACGATGGAGCCAAACGAGGATATCTTTAAAATCAATTGTCTTTTTGAGTTTTATAAAAAAATAAATTCCATTGTCAATCATAATTTAAGATGCAGGGTGCGGGGGCGCTATTTAGCTGAAAGTTTTTCCGTGTTGTTTCAGGAATCTTTGGAGACTGCTTTTGAAACGCTGCTGGACGGCGTATTGGAACAAGTCTGGGAAAGAATCAAAAGAGCCGGCGCTGATGAAATGGAAAAATACAATAAAATGCTTGAGGAGCTCAGGAGACAAAAAGAGAATTCTTTAAAAAGGGACCGAAAGAAATTTGAAAAAGCAAAGGAAGAGAGCAAAACGTTTTTTTCCAGTATATACAACAGACTGGAGCGGCCGGTTGTGGGTGTTTACCATCAGGACGGACATGCCATAGAAATTATAAATGCGGATCAGATGTTTAAAAACGGCGAGGAATCAAATACCCAGATCCGGTTAAGGCAGATAACCAAAAACAGCCCGGTGCTGATCGCATTACTGGTAACAGGGCCTATGGTGGGATTTTTGGGGTATTTATGTTACCGGGATCATAAGGTGAACAGCTCCGAAGAGAGCCAAAATAAGTTAGAGATACCGAAAAATACTTCTGCGGTCATTGATAATGTTCTCAAACCGGAAAACGGAAACCTGGTGAATGAAGAAGAGGCCCAGGAGGTTGATTCACAGGTGAAAGAGCTGGCGCTGCATAATTTTTCCAAATTAGAAGCTGTAACAAACCCCAGGGTGATGAAACTGGAAATGGAAATGAAGATTGATGTGAATATCAGGGGATAGGGAGTGAGAGGGAACAATTTATAGTTCCATCTAAAATAAAAATTTAATAAAATTTTGAACATATTTATTCCTAAATTCTCCCATAGTGTGATATACTGTAACGGAGTTTTATTTGAACCTGTCCAAAGAAGCTTTGGATAGGTTTCCAGAAAGGATAAAGGATTATGTTAGAAATTTTAAAAGCGGTAGTATACGGAATTGTAGAGGGCATCACTGAATGGCTTCCGGTCAGCAGCACCGGGCATATGATTTTGCTGGAGGAAATCATGCCCATGAAGGTTTCTCAGGACTTTTGGAACATGTTTCTTGTGGTGGTTCAGCTGGGGGCGATTCTGGCGGTGGTTTTGCTGTTCTGGAATAAAATTTTTCCTCTGAAGAGAAACCGGAGAAGGCAGTTAAAGATTGACTGGGATATTATGAATCTGTGGGGCAAGATTGTTGCGGCATGTATCCCGGCGGCTATTGTAGGCGTGCTTTTTGACGACTGGCTGGAGGAACATCTGTATAATTTCTGGGTGGTTGCAGTAATGCTCATAGCGGTGGGAATTATCTTTATTCTGGTAGAAAACCACAACCGCGGCGTGAAGCCCATGATCCGCACCACCGATGAGCTGGATTACAAAGTGGCTCTTCTCATCGGAATGTTTCAGCTGGCAGCGGCAGTTTTTCCGGGAACCTCCCGTTCCGGCGCAACCATTATCGGCGCGCTGATGATTGGGGTGTCCCGTACCGTGGCGGCGGAATTCACCTTTTACCTGGCAATTCCTGTGATGTTCGGCGCAAGTTTTCTGAAATTATTAAAGTTCGGCTTTGTTTTCACCGGCATGGAGCTTGGAATTCTGTTTACCGGAATGATTGTATCTTTTGTGGTGTCTATTGTGGTAATCCGTTTCCTGATGGGGTATATTAAGAAACATGATTTTAAAGTATTCGGATGGTACCGGATTGTTCTTGGCGCAGTGGTGCTGCTGTATTTTGGCGTGATTGCGGCATGATAAGATTATTTCAGAAATTACGGAGGGAAAAAGAAGAGGAGAACATCATGTTTATCATTGCAGGGCTGGGCAATCCTTCCAGCAAGTATGAGAAAACCCGCCATAATGCGGGATTTGATGTCATTGACCGGTTGGCGGACAAATATAATATCAGAGTAACAGAGAAAAAGCATAAAGCGCTGTGCGGAACAGGAATCATAGAAGGGCAGAAGGTGCTTCTGGCAAAACCCCAGACTTTTATGAATTTAAGCGGAGAAAGCATCGGGGCGATTCTGCATTTTTATAAATTGGAGCCGGAGACCAATCTGATTGTGATTTATGACGATATCAGCCTCTCCCCGGGAAAGCTCAGAATCCGGAAAAAAGGCAGCGCCGGAGGGCATAACGGCATAAAGAGCATTATCAGCCATGCAGGCACCCAGGAATTTCTGCGGATTAAAATCGGCGTGGGAGAAAAGCCCCAGGGCAGCGATCTGGCAGACTATGTACTGGGACGTTTTTCCAAAGAGGACAGAGGACTGGCAGAGGAAGCCTTTGAGAAAGCCTGCGATGCAGCGGCCCTGATGGTAAAGGGCGAAACGGATCGGGCCATGAACCTGTTTAACTGATGCAGTAAAGAACTATTACTTCGATACACAGGAAATACAGGATTGCCCTTTGGCTAAGCAAACGATTCATGGGCGTTTTTCGTGTAGGTGAAATCCACTGCTTACGGAGACTTAGGAAGGAAGGCATTCCTGACTTTCTTAGGCGAAGTTAGCAGTTAGTTCGCCGGAACGCAGCCCGGTTTGTGTGCCAAAGGGCAATCCTGTATTTCCGTTCGTATCCAACCCATAGGTTATTTTCAGCAGCGTTATCATGTGATAAATTTATCTCAGTAATGGAGGAAACTATGAAGAGCTTTACAGAGCCTTTATCCGGACTGAAAGAATATTCGGACTTAAAGGCACAATTAAAGAATGGAAAGGAAGTGGTGCAGGTTTCCGGGTGTATTGATACCCAGAAGCCTCATTTCATCTATAGTCTTGCAGGAACGGAAAGAAACTGCCTGATTGTGACCTTTCAGGAGCAAAAAGCCAGAGAATTGTATGAAAGCTACCGTTTTTTTGACCGCCAGGCAGTCTATTACCCGGCCCGGGATATTCTGTTTTATCAGTCGGACATCCGGGGAAATCTGCTGACAGGAGAACGGCTGACGGCCGTGAAGTCGATTCTGGAACAGGAGCGGGTCACGGTAATTACCACCTTTGACGCATTGATGGACCGGATTGTGCCCCTTTCCCATATCCGGGAGTCCATTCTGGAATATGCCCTGGGGGATGTTCTGGATTTGGAGCAGGTTCGGAAACGTCTGGTGCAGATGGGATATGAGCGGAATTATCAGGTGGAGATTGCCGGGCAGTTTGCCGTCCGGGGCGGAATTCTGGATATTTTTCCGCTGACGGAGGACAATCCTTACCGGATTGAACTGTGGGGCGACGAGATTGATTCCATGCGCAGCTTTGACGTGGAGAGTCAGCGTTCCATTGAAAATCTGGAGCAGGTGCGGATTTATCCTGCCAGTGAACTGGTGCTGCTTCCGGAAATGTTAGAGCGGGGTCTTGCAGCTTTGAAAAAAGAAGAAAAAGAGCTGTACGAAACCTTCCGGAAAGAGATGAAAACAGAAGAGGCCCACCGCCTGAAAACAATGGTAAAGGCTTTGGAGGAAGAGCTTACAGAGCTGGAGCACAGTACAAATCTGGAAAGCTATCTGATGTATTTTATAGAGACGGCTGTTTCATTTCTGGATTACTTTGATCCGGGGCAGACCCTTCTGTTTCTGGATGAGCCGGCCCGCCTGGCGGAAAAAGGCAGGGTGGTGGAGCAGGAATTTTCTGAAAGCATGGCCCACCGCCTGGAAAAAGGATATCTTCTGCCGGGCCAGATGCAGGCCCTCTGTACCGGGAAAGAGATTTTTGGTAAAATTCAGCGTCAGAAGGGTGTGGCTTTGACCACGCTTGACATGAAATTCAGCGAACTGGAAATCAAACATCGCTATAACGTTTCCGCAAGGCCGGTGAATTCCTATAACCGCAGCTTTGAGCTTTTAATTAAAGATTTGCAGCAGTACCGGAAAAATAAATACCAGGTGATTCTGTTATCCGGTTCGAAAACCCGCGCTGTCCATCTGGCGGAGGATTTGCAGCAGGAGGGACTGAACTGTTTTTACAGTGAGGATTATGATCATCCGGTGCAGCCGGGCGAGGTGATGGCCGCTTACGGCAAACTGAATAAGGGGTTTGAATATCCGGATATTAAATTTGTGGTAATCTCAGAAAGCGACATTTTCGGCGGCCAGCAGAAGCGGAAGAAAAAGCGCAGAATCTATGAGGGAGAAAAGATCCAGAGCTTTACAGATCTGAGCATCGGAGATTATGTGGTTCATGAGCGTTACGGCGTGGGGATTTACCGGGGCATTGAAAAGGTTGAGATTCAGAAAACAGCCAAAGATTATGTGAAAATTGAATACGATAAGGGCAGCACCCTCTATGTGCTTGCCACTCAGCTGGAAGCCATTCAGAAATATGCCGGAGCGGATGCGAAAAAGCCCAAAATCAACCGGCTGGACGGGCCGGAATGGAAGAAAACCAGAAACCGGGTGAAAGGAGCCGTCAAAGAGATCGCCAGAGAACTGGTGGAGCTTTATGCAGAAAGACAGCGGACGGCAGGCTTTTCCTACGGAGAAGATACGGTGTGGCAGAAGGAATTTGAAGAGCTGTTTCCCTTTGAAGAAACAGAAGATCAGGAACTTGCCATTGAAGCCACCAAGCGGGATATGGAGAGCAGGAAAATTATGGACCGGCTGATTTGCGGGGATGTGGGATACGGCAAGACGGAAATTGCCATCCGGGCGGCTTTTAAGGCTGTTCAGGACAGCAAACAGGTGGTTTATCTGGTGCCGACCACTATTTTGGCCCAGCAGCATTATAATAATTTTGTCCAGCGGATGAAAGATTTTCCGGTAAGGGTGGATTTAATGTGCCGGTTCTGCACCCCCGGACAGGTAAAAAAGACCGTGGAGGATTTAAAACGGGGGATCGTGGATATTGTCATCGGCACCCACCGGGTACTGTCCAAGGACGTGGAATTTAAGGATCTGGGACTTTTGATTATAGATGAGGAACAGCGGTTTGGGGTGGCGCATAAGGAAAAAATCAAGCAGATGAAGAAAAATGTGGATGTGTTGACGCTGACAGCCACTCCGATTCCCAGAACCCTTCATATGAGCCTGATTGGAATTCGGGATATGAGCGTGTTGGAAGAGCCGCCCATGGACCGGATGCCCATTCAGACGTATGTGATGGAATACAACGAAGAAATTGTCCGGGAAGCCATTCACCGGGAACTGGCCAGGGAGGGGCAGGTCTATTACGTATTTAACCGGGTCAATCAGATTGCGGAAGTGGCTTCCAGAATTGCGGAATTTGTGCCGGAGGCCAACGTCGCCTTTGCCCACGGGCAGATGCGGGAGCGGGAGCTGGAAAATATTATGTATCAGTTTATCAATGGAGAAATTGACGTTCTGGTATCCACCACCATTATTGAAACGGGCCTGGATATCTCCAATGTCAACACTATGATTATCCAGGATGCGGACAACATGGGCCTTTCCCAGCTGTATCAGCTCAGAGGAAGGGTGGGAAGATCCAACCGCACCGCTTACGCATTTCTGATGTACCGGCAGAATAAAATGCTCAAAGAGGTGGCGGAAAAACGGCTGTCCGCCATCCGGGAATTTACGGAGCTGGGCAGCGGATTTAAGATTGCCATGCGGGATCTGGAAATCCGGGGAGCCGGAAATCTGCTGGGCGCGCAGCAGCACGGCCATATGGAGGCGGTAGGCTATGACTTGTACTGCAAGATGCTGAATGAGGCCGTGAAATCCCTGAAAGGAGAAGCGCCTCCGGAGCAGTTTGACACCACTATGGAGCTGGATGTCAACGCGTTTATTCCTCCCTCCTACATCCCCAATGAATTCCAGAAGCTGGACATTTACAAGCGGATTGCAGTGATTGAGAACCAGGAAGAAAAAGAAGAGATGTTAGAGGAGCTGATTGACCGTTTCGGAGAGCCCCCCAAATCCGTGGAAAATCTGTTGGAGATTGCGCTGTTAAAGGCCAGAGCCCATCAGTGCTATTATACGGAAATCAAGGAACTGGCAGATAAGATTCGGTTTACCTTTTATTATCAGGCCAAGATCCATCCGGCAAACATTGCCAGGATCACAGAGAACTATCAGGGCGCCCTTAAGTTTATCAGGGACGCAAAAGCGCCCTGCTTTGAGTATCAGAAGGCCCACAGCACCAGGCAGAAAAATGTCGGCGCACTGGAAATCACAGAACGGGTTTTAAAAGATACCCTGGAGCTGCTGGTGGAGAAAACCCCCGGACAATGAATGATGACAGTCTGGGGAGGAAACTTGAAAATCTTGTGAAAATAGTTGATACCGGAGAAAAAAAGAATTATAATATCAACAGTATGTCTGAAAAAGGAGAATACACAGGAGGATAATATGAAAGCAAAACGATTAGTTCCCTTATTGCTTGCAGCAGCAATGGGCGTATCTGTTCTGACCGGATGCGGCGGTTCCATAGATGGGAAGAAAACAGGAGCAACCTTAGAGGGGGAAGAAATTTCCCTTGGATTTATGAATTTTATGGCGCGGTATCAGCAGGCCATCTATGACGGACAGTTTACCGGCATGTTCGGAACTGGCTTCTGGTCTCAGGATTTGTTCGGAGAGGGCACGGATATGGTCACCTCTGTCAAAAAAAATGTGGCGGAAAATATCGAGATTTTGTATCTCTTAGAGGACCATATGGGAGATTACAATGTGGAAATCACAGAAGAAGAGATTGCAGAAATGGATAAGGCAGCCGCAAAATTTATAGAGGATAACACCAAAGAAGCCATCAGCCAGATGGGCGCAACCCAGGAATATGTAAAAGAAATGCTTCGGCTGAATACCATTCAGGCCAAAATGCAGGCAGCCATTGAAGCGGAAACGGATACAGAGGTTTCCGATGAGGAAGCAGCCCAAAAGACCATCAGCTATGTGAAGGTAAACAGCAAATCCACCACGGACGATGAAGGGAAAACCAAGGAGTATACCGAAGAAGAGAAAGAAAATCTGAAAAAAGAAGTGGAAGCATTTGCAGCCTCCGCCAAAGATGATTTTAAGGCTGCGGCAGAGACGGCAGGCTATACCGTTTCCGAAGGATCTTACGGCAAAGACGATGAAACCCTGGATAAAGCCCTGACCGAAGGAGCAGATAAGCTGAAAGAAGGAGAAATCAGCCCGGTTCTTGTAGGCGAAGAAGCCTTTTTCGTAGCCCGTATGGACAGTACCTTCGATAAAGAAGCCACCGAAAAGAAGAAAACAGAAATTGTGGAAAAACGCCAGAGCGACCATTACAAAGAAGTGTGCGACGGCTATAAAGAAGGCGTCAAATATGAAGTAAATGAAAAAGAATGGGCCAAAGTAAAATTTGACGATCTGTTTACCATTAAACAGGCAGAGGCCGAGGACAACGGAGAAGAAGCCGAAGACAGTGATCCTGCCGAAGACAGCGGAGAAGAGACCGGAGACAGCGATCCTGCCGAGGACAGCGGAGAAGAAGCCCAAGACAGTGACTCTGCAGAGGACGGCGGAGAAACCGGAGACAGCGATCCTGCTAAGGACAGCGGAGAAGAAACCGGAGACAGCAAAGATACAGAAGAGTAGGGTTTCGGAAACGGTATATTTTGATACCCAGGAAATTCCGGATTGGACTTCCTCTAAGTAAACAGTTCACGGGCGTTTTTCGTGCAGGCGAAATCCACCGGTTACGGAGATTTAGAAAGGAAGGCTTTCCTGACTTTCTTAATCTCCGTTAGCGGTTAGTTCGCCGCAACGATGCCCGGTTTGCGTGGGGAAGTCCAATCCGGAATTTCCGTCCGTCACCAAAATATAAACATGCAAATGTGAGGAAGTCCAATCTGGAATTTCCGTCCGTCACCAAAATATAAAACAGTAGAATATTATGAAAAGAAAACATCACGCAGTAATTCTCCTTCTGGCAGTCATACTCCTGATGGGAGCTGCCGCTCTGCAGCAAAACAACACTCAGCCAACCCGTTACGAAGTAAGATTTTTCGACAGCTTTGATACTATAACAACGATTACCGGATATGCAAAAAGCCAGGAAGAGTTTGAGGAGCAGACAAAGCTGCTGCAGGAAAAGCTGATGCATTACCATCAGCTTTTTGACATTTATCATACTTACGAAGGAATGAATAATCTGAAGAGCATCAATGACGCTGCCGGCAAATCGCCGCTTTCAGTGGATCAGGACATTATAGAATTGCTGAAACTGGGAATAGAGATGCACCGGAAAACAAATGGAGCAGTTAACATTGCCTACGGAAGCGTATTGTCTCTCTGGCATGAATACCGGGAACAGGGAACGGCTGATCCGGAACATGCGAAAGTGCCGCCCAAAGCTCTGATCCAGGAAAAGGCAGCCCATACGGATATTTCCAAGGTGGTGATAAGAGATGGGACAGTCTTTCTGGAGGATGGCGAAATGTCTTTGGACGTGGGAAGCATTGGTAAAGGCTATGCCGTGCAGAAAATCTCAGAATATGCCAGAGAACTGGGAATGGATCACCTGCTGATCAGCGTAGGAGGAAATGTCAGCGCAGTGGGCGCCAAGGCAGACAATACCCCCTGGCGGGTAGGAATTGAAAATCCGGATCTGGAAAGCCCTGAGCCTTATATCGGCACGGTGGAGCTTGCAGACCAGACCATTGTTACAAGCGGGGATTATCAGCGTTTCTATGTGGCGGACGGGAAGCGGTACTGTCATATTATCGATCCGGAGACGGGCATGCCCCCGGAGTATGTTCCCTCTGTATCAGTGCTGACGGAAAATTCCGGCATGGCAGACGCATGGTCAACGGCCCTGTTTAATATGGAGATAGAAACCGGCCTGGAATTGGTGGAAACACTGCCGGAAACAGAGGCCCTGTGGGTGATGAAAGACGGAGGAGTCCGCTGCAGCAGCGGATTTGAATTTCATGAAAAAAAATGATGTGATTTTAATTGTGGTTCTGTTAGCGGCTGCATTGGCAGTCTTTGGAGGAATCTCTCTGTTTTCAGCTAAAAGCGGCAAAGATCCGGAAGCAGTGGTCTATCTGGACGGTGAAAAACAGGGCAGTTATCCTCTGAATCAGGATGCGTCTGTGAAAATACAGTCAGCATCCGACGGATATAACATTCTGGAAATCCGGGCAGGAACAGCCGATATAACGGAGGCTTCCTGCCCGGATAAAATATGTGTCAATCACCGCCCGGTAAAGAATCCGGGAGAAAGCCTGGTCTGCCTGCCCAACAAACTGGTGGTGGAAATTGAAAACGGCGGCGAAGCAGAAGTGGACGGAAGCGTCCGGTAAATAATGCGGAATCAGGAGGAGTAAAATGGCAAAAAAAGCAGCTTATATGGGAATGTTTACAGCATTGGCATTTGTCTTTTCTTATCTTGAATTTCTGATTCCCATTAATCTTGGAATTCCCGGTGTGAAACTGGGACTGGCAAATCTGGTGACAATCGTTGCTCTGTATACCATGGGAATAAAAGAAGCCTGCACGCTGTCTCTGGCGCGGATTGTACTGAACAGCTTTACGTTTGGAACTCCTGCAGCCATGCTGTACAGTCTGGCCGGAGGATTTTTAAGCCTTCTGGCAATGGCGGCGGCTCAAAAGATAAAGCTGTTTTCTGTTACAGGCGTCAGTGTTCTGGGAGGAGTGTTTCATAATTTGGGACAAATCCTGGCGGCGGCTCTTGTGGTGGAAAATGCGAAATTATTGTACTATTTTCCCGTTCTGGTTCTGTCCGGAACCCTTGCAGGGACAGTGATTGGCATATTGGCCGCAATGGTAATCAAACGGCTGGATAAACAGATGCATGATTAGAGCGCGTTTGAAGAACTAAAAATCTCAGTATAAAACAGGATAAATTGTGAAAAATTCTCTAAAATATTGACATATAATCAGAAAATCAGTATATTATATAGAAAAAGGGGGTGCGGAAATATGTTAGTACAGTTTATGGTAAAAAATGTTCTGTCTTTTAAAGAAGAAACCATTTTAGACATGACGGCAATTAATGCTTATAAAGAACATCCATGCAATTTGATTAATATTGGAATGAAAGAAAAGTTTCTTAAAGTAGCGGCAATTTATGGCGCAAATGCAAGCGGAAAATCGAATTTACATCTGGCTATGGATTACTTTCAGAGCATTATCCGCAAGTCACTGAACAATGTGGGCATTGACGCCGAAACTGCAATAGATGAATACTATTTCCCGTTTTCCTTTGAAGAGGATGAGGAAAATTCAGAATTTCAAATTGTTGAGATTCTGGGTGAGTTTGAATATACCTATGGTTTTGAATATAATGCGGAATGCATTGTGTCAGAGTGGCTGTACAGAAAAAGCCTGAAAACCAACAGGCAGACCACTATTTTTGAACGGACAACAGAAGCAGCAGTGTTCGGGCCGGTTGTCAGACAGGAGTGTGATCTTTATAAAGAACAGATTCCGGCAGAGACGTTGGTAATGTCGTTTTTTAATAAATTGAAATTAAAAACCGATATTTTCAGAAAAGTGTACGCGGGTATTATGGATACGTTAGTGGTTTCCAGCGGATTCTGGGAAAATCAGAGTATTTTGGAAAGGGAGCTTCCTGAGATGCTTTTTGCCCGCAAACAAGAGCTTCTGGAATTTTTAAATGCAATCGACACGGGAATTCAGGACATTACCTGTGAAGAGAACGGGCAGAAGATGGAATTTTACACGGAGCATAAGGGAAGAGACGGAAAGGATTATACGTTGAATCTGCTCTCTGAATCAGAGGGGACAATCAAGAGCATTATACTTTTTATTGTGGCAAGGAAGGCCATTTTAAGTAATAAATCCATGTTTGTGGATGAACTGAATATAAAACTGCATCCCTTATTGTTAAAATTTGTCATTGATTTATTTTATGATCAGAATTCGTCTGCACAGCTGATTTACACTACCCATGATACAACTCTGATGGATAAAAAGTTTTTCCGGAGAGATCAGATTTGGTTTGTGCAGAAGGATGAATATGGCTATTCCACGTTGTCGGCATTGTCAGATTACAAAATCAGGGCGGACGCTTCTTTTGAAAAAGATTATCTGGCCGGTGTATACGGAGGAATTCCTTTTTTAAAAGAGTTTGAGATGAAAACGGGGGAATCACATGGGCTCAGATGATCTTTTCAAAAAGCGCAAATTGGCCAGAAAGCAGAGAAAGTATGAATACCGGAATCCGAAAACGAATTCTTTTCTAATTGTGACAGAAGGAGAGAGGACGGAGCCGCTGTATTTTAAAGGACTGCAGAAGCTGATAGAAGAAAAAATAGGGGGAAATATTGAGGTAGTGGAGGTGCCGGAAATTGTAATCCGCGGAGAAGGCTGCGGAACCGGCAGGCTGATAGAGATTACAGAACGGATTGTGAAAGAAGCCAGGAATTTTTACCAGAATATATGGGTGGTATTTGATAAAGACGATTTCGAGGATTTTGATCAGGCGGTAGCTGCCGGACAGAGGAAGGGGTATAAAATTGCCTGGAGCAATCAGTCTTTCGAATATTGGCTGTACCTGCATTTTTCTTACAGTGATTCGGCCCTTCACCGGGAAGAATGGAATGAAAAGCTGAGTGAAATTTTCCGAAAATATCAGTTGGGGGAACAAAAATATAAGAAGAATTATGAAGATATTTATCAGATGGTAGATATTTATGACGGAGTAAATACAGCAATCAAACATGCAAAAAGAAGAATGGCAGACTATGAGAAAGACAAAAAGAAGCCGTCGGAATACGATCCGGGAACCACTGTGTATCAATTGGTGGAAGAATTAAAAGGATATCTGGATGAAAAATAATTTAAAACCGGGGCTGTCGCGTTAAGAAATACAACTACAAGATATGGTATAAATTCTATTTACAGAATCTTGTATGTTTACTTCTTAATGGGACAGCCCCTTTTTCATGTTCAAAAATATCACGGAATAAAATCATTTTCCCGCAAATGGGGCAGAGACTGGGCATCCGATTTCTGTTCTTTGTAATAAGACACCATAAGCCCGCGGATACAGTCCCGGTTTTCCTCATTCAGCCTGCGGTAATACTGTATGACCCGTTTCTCGTCAGAACTGATGGGAAAATCATGCTCCACCGTTTTCGGTTCTGTTTTCTTATCAGTCAGCATCAGCAGATAATCAGCGGAAATCTGATAAAACCTGCACAGCTCAATCAGATTATCAATGGTAGGATAGCAGATATTCCGCTCATAATTGGACAAAATTTTATTGCTGATATGGGTGGCTTTGGCTACATCCGTTTGTTTTAAATCTCTGGATTCTCTGATATTTCGTAAATGATCTCCAAGCTGCATGTTAATACCTCGTATATGAAATCGTGTGTCATTTCTAAGAAAAGCAGATTCGCCTGAGTTTCCGCAATTAGGAAATCTGTCGCTCAAAAGACCCGGGCAAGTATATTATAGACAAAAAAATCCTAAATATATTGAAAATCCTTATTTTAAAGATAATAAGTAGAAAATCATGAATACTATCCCAATTAAGTAGAAAAGTAATGAAAAAATCATAAAATCATTGAAATCCATATTTGTGAATTTTTCCTTTGAAAATCCTAAATCCGGGGAATTAATTCTAAATATTTATGAATTAATCATTGACAATCATAAAATTTAGGAATACTATAAGGATTATATTTGCAAAAAAGATAAATTAGAGGAATAAGGTGACGAATCATGGAGGAACAGAAAGTCCATTTTAATATTCCGCCCTTTCATCCCAAAGCCTTCGGGTATATGGAGGACGCCGTGGCCCGTCAAAAAATATGCGGAGATGGATTTTATACCGGAAAATGTACAGAGTGGATGAAAGCCCGGACCAAAGCGGCGGGAGCATTACTGACCACATCCTGTACCCATGCGCTGGAGTTGGCGGCGCTTTTGTCGGGCATCGGGCCTGGGGATGAGGTAATTATGCCCTCCTATACGTTTGTTTCAACGGCGGACGCTTTTGTGCTGCGGGGCGCAGAAGCAGTCTTTGTGGATATCCGCAAAGACACTATGAATCTGGATGAAACGCTCATTGAAGATGCCGTTACATCCAGGACAAAAGCAATTGCCGTGGTACATTATGCCGGGGTTTCCTGCGAGATGGACAAAATCTGTCAGATTGCAGAAAAATACCGGTTAAAAATCATTGAAGACGCAGCCCAGGCCATGATGTGCGCCTACCATGGCAGACCTTTGGGAACCATCGGGGATTACGGCTGCTACAGCTTCCATGAGACGAAAAATTACAGTATGGGAGAAGGAGGCGCAATTCTTCTGAAACATCAGGAAGAAATTCTGGCTGCAGAGATTATACGGGAGAAAGGCACCAACCGGAGCCAGTTTTTCCGGGGAGAAATTGACAAATATTCCTGGAAAGAAGCAGGCTCCTCCTATCTGCCCAGTGATTTGAACGCCGCGTATCTCTGGGCTCAGTTGGAAGAAGCGGACGCGGTGAACCAAAGGCGCATGGAAAACTGGAACTTGTATTATGAATTGCTGCAGGATTTGAAGGAGGCGGGAACGGTGGAGCTTCCCGTTGTGCCAGAGGGCTGTGTTCATAACGGCCATATGTTTTATATCAAAGCCGGAGATCTCAAGGAGCGGACAGCGCTGCTGAAGCATCTGAAAGAAAAAGGAATTTCTGCCGTATTCCATTATGTACCGCTCCATTCTTCCGAAGCAGGGCGGAAATACGGAAGATTCCACGGCCAGGATAAACATACCACCAAAGAGAGCGACCGGCTGCTGCGTCTGCCCATGTACGATGGGCTGAAAGAAGAGCAGATCCGCTATGTGGTTTCCGAAATAAAGAATTTCTATCGGTAATTCTGAAGGCTGGGCCGTGGAAAATTTACGATTCGCGGAATACAGCAGAAGCTTTGATTGGAATATGGAGAAAAAGTGAGTGGAAAAAATGAAATATTCAATTGTAATACCCTGTTATAAATCCAGCAAAACCATTTCCAAAGTAGTGGAGCTGACCATGGGGGAAATGCAGGGGAAGGAAGCGGAATTTATTCTGGTAAATGATGCATCGCCGGATGGGGGAGCAACCTTCCGTGTCCTTTCAGAACTGACGGAGACTTATGACAATGTAACCGTCATTGATCTTGCCAAAAATGCAGGGCAGCACAATGCGGTAATGGCGGGGCTGAATTATGCCCGTGGCGATTATATCATCGCAATGGATGACGATATGCAGACCCATCCCAGTCAGATTCACAAATTACTGGAAGAAATGGAACAGGGATGGGACATTGTATATGCATATTATCCCAGAAAAAAACACAGCTGGTATCGGAACGTGGGAAGCGCGGTTAATTTCTGGACCGTTCGCAAACTCATTGGCAAGCCCAGAGATTTAAAGACTTCCAGCTTTTGGGTAATCCGGAAATTTGTCCGGGATTACGTGATTCAGTACCAGAACCCGTACGCCTATTTGCAGGGATTGTTTCTTCGGACAACCCAGAAGATTACCTGCGTTCCGGTAGAGCATTTTGAACGGGCGGAGGGAACATCCAATTATAATCTGAAAGCATTGATTAGGCTCTGGTCTAATGTACTGGGATTTTCGGTGGTTCCCCTGCGTATGGCAATCTGGCTGGGACTCTGCTTTTCCCTGATTGGGATTGCCGGGGCCTTCGGGGTATTTGTAAAGAAAATTATTTTTCAGGCAAGCGTGGCGGGATGGACTTCTCTGATGATTGCAATTTGCTTTTTTTCAGGGATTATGCTTTTGTTTATGGGCCTGATTGGAGAATATGTGGGGAGGATGTTTTTAGCGGACAACCGCCAGCCCCAGTATGTGGTGCGCCAGGCGCTCACAGGCAGTGACAGACATTTGTGCGAAACAGGAAAGGAGAAGGACGTTGAACAGACAGAAGAAAAAATTAATGATATTGGGGGCGGGAGTGTATCAGGTTCCCCTGATCCAACAGGCCAGACGCATGGGGATCGAAACTTTGGTGGTGAGCGTTCCGGGGAATTATCCGGGGTTTGCCTTCGGGGATAAAATCTGCTATGAGGATACCAGAGATTATGAAAAAATTCTGGAAATTGCCAGGGCAGAGAAGATAGACGGAATAGTGACAACGGGCACAGATGTGGCAGTGGTGACCATTGGAAAAGTCTGTGATGCCCTTGGGCTGCCGGGCCTGTCCTTTAAAGCGGGAAAGGTGGCCACAGATAAGATGCTGATGAAGCAGAATTACGAGAAACATGGAGTGCGGACCGCAAGATACCGCAGGATTTCCCTGGAAGAAGATTCTAAGGAAAATGGAGCGGCAGAAGGAAATAAAGACTTTCAGATCATAAAATGTCTGGAACAAGAACTGGCAGGCCTGGAGTTTCCATTGATATTCAAGGCGGTGGATACTTCCGGAAGCCGGGGAATTGTAAAAGCAGAAAACAGCAGTAAATTTGCAGAGGCTTACCAAAGGGTCAGGGAGAACACCAGAAAAGATTATTTTATTGTGGAAGAATTCCTGGAAGGAGAGGAATTCGGCGCTCAGTCTTTTGTATCCCAGGGAAAAATCCAGTTTATTCTGCCCCACGGAGACTATGTGTTTCAGGGAGATACCGGAGTGCCCATCGGCCACTGGGCGCCTTATGAACTGGAGCAGTCGGTGATTGAGGACGCCAAAGAGCAGCTGCAGAAGGCGGTGATTGCCATGGGACTTGACAACTGCGCTTTAAACGCAGACTTTATTCTCTCCGGCGGAAAGCCCTATGTGCTGGAAATCGGCGGAAGGGCGGGAGCCACCTGCCTGGCAGAACTGGTCTCCCTCTATTACGGCTATAACTATTATGAAAAAATCATTCAGGCTGCCCTGGGGCTTCCTGTGGATTTTGCCAGCCAGGAGGCGAATCCCAATGTGGGGATGCTGCTGCGCAGTGAAAAAACCGGAAGTATCCGAAAGATTGTGAACAAAAATGACAGAGAGGATAAACAGATTGTGGAGATTCAGTTTGATTATCAGGCTGGAGAGCAGGTGCAGGCTTTTCGGGTAGGGCCTCACCGGATTGGACATGTGGTTGTCAAGGCGGATACATTGGAAGAAGCCAGGGCTAAGATGGAGGAAGCATTGGGGAAGATTGAGATTGAAGTGGAGGAGGAGCATTGAACATGTCTGCGTACATGGACAGGAAACTGGAAAATCTGTTTGTTTTGAAATATCTTCTGGAATTAAAAAGCCACGATTTGGAACAGAAAAAGATTTACCGTATTCAGAACCGCAAGATAGAACAGCTTATGAAGCGCGCCTATGAAATACCCGTTTACCGGAAAAAATTTGAGGCGGTTGGGGCTGTACCGGAAGATTTTCACTGCAGAGAGGATTTAATAAAATTTCCGGTTTTGACCAAAAGCGAAATCAAAGAATGGATTACAGCAGAATTAAAGAAAAATCCGGAGAAATATCAGTATTATCATGTGTATACCACCAGCGGCTCTACCGGAACGCCATTGAAATTATGCGCGTCCCCAAAAGAAAATGCCTATTTTGCGGCAAACTGGCTGAGAATTGCCATGGAAAACGGAGTGAATCCTCTGGTGGATCAGACAATGGCGTTAAAAGATCCTGCAATCGTGGCAAAGGGAAAGGACAGTTTTTGGCAAAAATTGGGAATATTACGGCGGCATAAAGTATCTTTTCTGGCAGAGGGAGAAGTGATAGCGGAAGAGATTAATCGCGTTAAGCCGGATTTTTTGTATGCCCACCGTACAAAATTAATGCAGACTGTGGAATATGCCAGGCGACAGAATGTAAAGCTGCATCATCCCAGAGCATATGCCAGTATCAGCGAAACATTGACCGAGCCATCCATCAGGCTTTTTCGAAAATATCTGGGGGATCGCTTGTTTACGTCCTTTGGCTCTATGGAAACAGGGGCATGTACGTTTACAAGAGCAGGGAATATTCGGAAGCATATTATTACAAATGATACGCATGTAATTAATATTGTAGATGAAAAAAATCAGTTGGCAGAACAGGGAAGAATGCTGATTACGAATTTGTTTCTGCATGAATTCCCCATTATTAATTATGACATTGGAGACGGGGCAGAAATAACCAGAAGGAATGGAATAGAGTATCTTACCAATATCCGGGGCCGTATGAACGACTGGATTGTGCTGGAAGATGGAAGGAAGTATGATTATCATCCCTTTTATGCGGCGACAGAACATATAGAAGAAATTCTCAGTTTCCGGGTGATACAGAATAATTACCATGAGATTGAACTGGAGCTTGTGGCAGATCCGCTGAGAGAAGTGAATAAGGAAAGCCTGGAAAAAGAGATCACAGGGAAACTGGAAAAGGTAATTACTGATTATCATATGGTATATCATTATATCTGGAAAAGGGAAATAGAAGCGGACAAAACGGGAAAGCTGCGGTTTATTATAAACCGGATGAAGGAAGGAAATTCATGATAAAGAGAATTGTGAAATGGATCAGAGAATTTTTTGCGAATTATATATGGTTTCAGAAGAAATTGCGTGAGAAATTTTCTTTGGGTCAATGTATTTTGCTGAATTTTCGATTTTTGTGGTGCGTGGTGACAGATGGATGCAGCCCGGAGGAATATCTTTGGTTTGAATTTTATCATAAAAACAGACAGGAGAGGAAAACATTTCTGACTTATCTCAGACATGCGAAGCTGCAAAGGAGATACAACAGCGAGAGAGTGAGAAACATTTTAAATGATAAGCAGAAATTTAATGAATTTTTTAATAAGGAGTTGGGGAGGGAATGGCTGGACGCAGACAGTGCGGATACAGATGAAATAGAGCAATTTTTGAAAAAACATCAAATGGTAATAGTAAAGCCAAAATTTGGAAGGGGGGGGGTAGAAGTTCACAAATATTATTATCAAGGCGAAAAGCCGGATGAGACTATATTTTCAGGATGCCTTCTGGAGGAGTGTATCCAACAGCATAAGCTATTGCAGGAATTTAATCCAAATGTGGTGAATACGCTCCGTATCGGAACATTTTGCATCAATGGCAAGGCAGAGGTGTTTGCAGCCGGGCTTCGAATGGGAATTTCAGAGGGATGTGTGGATAATCTCTGTGCTGGAGGAATCTGCGCAAATGTCCAGATTTGCCATGGGATTGTAAATTCATCGGGAATTGATGGTGATTTTAACCGTTTTAAGGCCAATCCCTACAGCGGGAAAAAGCTTCAGGGATTCCGGGTTCCTTACTGGAACGAGGCGAAAGAACTGGCAGTAAGCAGCGCCCAGCGGCTTTCAGATCGTAACATTGTAGGATGGGATGTTGCAATTACGAAGGATGGGCCTGTGCTGCTTGAGGGGAATCCGGATCAGGGGACGGGAGTGATTCAGATGTGTGATACAGTTGGCAAGTATCCTGGGATACAAAGGAGGATAAAAGAAAGCAGAAGTGTTTGAAAAAGGGTGGAAAACAGGGAAAAGGAATGCCATATACAGCAGGAAAGCAGATATCTGGTGGAATACGGTTGCTGTTTCGGCAGATGCTCTGCAGTCCACGGTGATTCTCAGTGCAATTGCATATAAGCTTGGGATAGAAAATGCCGGAATCTTTTCCATAGGATATGCCCTGGCAAATTTAGCGGCAACGATTGGCAGATATGGAGGGCGGAACTATCAGGTGACAGATAAAAATGCCGGAAGTATGCTGTCAGATTATTTTTTTGCAAGAGTGATAACGGTTTTCGGCTCGTTGGCAGGCGTTGTTGGATACTTAATGTTTTGCCGGCGATTTCTGGGATACGGAGCATATAAAACGCAGGCGGTATTTATGATATGCCTTTATAAGCTGACAGATGCGTTGGAAGATGTTTGTATCGGATATTGTCAGCAGCAGGGAAAATTGTCTGCAGGCGCCAGAATTGCTGCAATCCGCCTGATTAGTTCCACTGGGCTTCTATGTGCGGTTCTTCTGATGACGGGAGATTTAATAACGGCATTGGAAATCAGTGTGGGTTACAGTGTTTCATTGGATGTGGTTCTGTTTGGAAGTCAATTTCAAAAGGGAAACGTTTCTTTGTCAGTGTGGCGCAGAGCAAATATAAATAGAATTTTAAAGGAATGCACTCCTCTGGCAATTGCCGGAACAGTGTCGATGTACGTTGGAAATATTCCAAAATATATGATTGACTGGTATATGACAGAAGAGATACAGGCAATTTTCGGATACCTTATGATGCCGGCCTTTTGTATTGTACTGTTGAGCCGGTTTGTATATCAGCCAATGATAAGAGATATTGGACTTTTATGGCAGAAAAAAGAAACAAAACAGTTGAAAAAACTGATAGCGGGACAGAGCGTTTTTATTCTTTGCGCTGCTGCAGCTGCAATTCCGGCAGGGGTATGGCTGGGGCTTCCGGCGCTGAATATTTTGTATGATGTGAATTTAAATCCATACAGGATGGAATTCTCGCTGTTGTTTTTAGGAGGGGCAATATTTGCCATAGCATCTTTTTTGACAGTGATGCTTACTGTGACAGGGAGAAGGAAGGAGATGGCGTTTGTTTATCTCTTAATCAGCTTGTGTTCTTTTTTGGGCGGAAAATATCTTCTGAAGCTTTACGGAATCGTTGGGGCCGCAATGTTATATCTGGTTCTGAACCTGATGACCGTTTTTTGCTTTTTGTTTGTACTGAGAAAGGATTTATATGAAGAAAAATAGAAAAGAGTCGATGATAGCCCTTGGTTTGACAGGGCTGCTTTATTTGTTTACAGCTATTGCACTGCCAATGGGATACATGACAAATGATGATCATGGAATACAGAATGCGCTTTCCGGTTTCACTACAGGGACGCCCTATCCATACCATCAGTTTATCAACTGTATTCTGGGGTATCTTTTATCTTTTTTCTACCGGATGCTTCCGCAGATTCAGTGGTGGTATGTAATGAGCATTCTGTGTATGCTGACCGGAATTTATTATATGTACAGAAATTGGCTGATTTTGTGCCGGACAGAGGATGCAGGCAGGATTATGACTTATCTTCCTATTGCTTTTTGTTCTTTTTTTCTCTGGCCCTATTATTTGTCCAGAAGCGCTTTTACAGTGGTTCCGGCTATTTTTACACTGGGATTTTTGACGTCTCTTCTGCTGCCCGGCAAAGGCAGAATCAGGATTCGGGATATTCTGATTCCCTGCCTTGCCTGTTTGTTCGGCTCGCTGATCCGGTATGAAACGGGCATGGTTCTGGCCTGTTATCTGAGCTTGTGTGTGTTTTATTATTGTGTGAGAGAGGAAGGCTGGAACCGGAAAATGGCTGCGGCCCTGGTTGTGTACCTGGTTGTGTTCGGCGCGTCTTTTTTGGGATGCCATCAATATGATAAGTATGTTGCCAGTCAGACAGAGACAGACGAATTCCGGGAATTTAACAGGGGAAGGATTCAGTATATGGATTATCCCCGCCTGCAGTATGGGGAAGATCCAGAATTTTTCGACAGTATCGGCTGGGACAGCAAGCTGGCAGTGTCGGTGGGCAACTGGTGTTTTCTGGATGAACGGGTGACAGGAGAAAACCTGCAGGCAATTGCTGAAAAAACGAAAGAGCGCGGAAAGGAATTATGGAACAGAGAACCAATCTGGCTGGTTTGGGCAAAACAGGTATATGGAAGCCGTTTTTTTCTGGGAATTACCATATTAATGTATACGGCTATAGTGATAAGTCTGATGTATTTTACCAGAATAGGCGAACCGGAATCAGTGTTTGTGGTTTTTCATATTGCCGGGACGATTGCGCTGACAGTGTACCTGTGTATACAGGGCAGGCTTCCCACCCGGGTTTACAGTGTAATTATGATACCGGGAATTGTAATTTTATGGTTTTTTCTGCTTAAGTACTGGCTGCATATGGAAACGAAAAGCAAAGGCGTGGGACAGTTGATTCTTTTGGCCGCGCTGCTGTACGGAGGGACGGCCTGCGGAGAAACGCTCTATTCACCGGGCCGGATTGCCCAGGCAGAATGGAATAAAAGCTATACGAAAAAGATCAATGAATATTTACTGGAGCATAAAGAAAACATCTATATTCATATGCTCTGGAATTATGCGCCTGGGGATAAAGATGAGATTTATCTGGAAGAGAAACCCAATAATGCCATGTTTTTCGGAGGAAGCAACTGGCGCTCAGATATTTATTATAAAAAACTGAAACAGTTTGGATTAGAAGAATTGTCCATGAGGACATTTGAAAATGACAATGTATATTTTATGATGGATTATCAGCCGGAGCTGCTTGTCTGGGATCGTTATACAGATGCTTTTTTTTCAACGCTGATGGACTATGGGGCAACCAAAATAGATTATGTGGATCAAATTGGGAATTTAGTGTGTGTATACAAGTTTGGATTTGACAGAAGCCTGGAGAACTATACGGGATTTTATCAGCTTGGAGATTACAGGTTTTATTATAAAAACGGAATTCGCCAGACCGGGAAATTTGAAGTGGATGGAAAAGAGTATTACGGGAAAAAGCAGGGGGAATTTGTCATCTATGAGGGAAGCTATATTTTCACGGAAGGAGCGCTGAGAGAAGAGGATGTTTGATAGGATCGTGAAGTCCATGGAACGGACAGTGCTTCATGATTAAGCAATAAATGGGGCAGTTGGAAAATGAGAATACCAACTGCCCCGTCTGTTTGAAATTCATTCCGGCTGCCGGGGATTCTAATCTGCTTTAGACTTATGACGAATTTCTCCCACCATCGTAAACATCAGAAATCCGAAGCACAAGAGCACCAGAATTGACAGTATTCTGGGCATTAAAAGCTCCGGCCGGTAAGCAGAATAAGGATAATACAGATAATCCAGTACTATGCAGCAAAACAGCAGGTTGGCAGGGAGCAGCGCGCAAAGGAACCGTTTCCTGTCGGGCTTTAGAATAAATCCCAGAAACAGAAGCCCCAGGGCCGGAAACAGGTAGCGTCCCATCATCTTTGTGGAAAAGCAGTACATGCCGAAAATCAAAAATGCCCCGATCATGGGAAACGCAGAAGTATCTTTCCTGTATTTTAGGAACAGAACAATGGAAACGCAGACCAGGGCCAGGATTGCAATGCTGCCCCAGGTTTTGCAGGAAAGGGGCCCGAATGCTGTTTGTTCATCCATAAGGTTGTATCCGGCTAAAGTCCAGAAGTTATAGGCATTCAAGGAGGCCCTTCCATAACTGCCCAGGGAGTTTCCGAAGGTGAGCAATAAATCGCCGGGACGGAATTCGCCGGTGGAAGGCTTGTACAGGAAAGGAAGATAGGACAGCAGAATACATCCTATGGCGGCCAAACCTGCCCGGAGATGATGATAAAACCGTTTCCAGCTGAAGTCCGTTAAAATCACCTGAGTTACAATTCCAAAAATCAGTACAGGCGTAATAAAAATAATCTGATATTTAAACAGAAATCCTGCAGCAAAGGAAAAATAGCTCAACTCCAGACGTTTGGTACAAATCAGATAAACCGTCAGCAGCGTAAAAAGGCTGTAAATAGAGTCTACCTGTCCGATATAGGCGGAATCTAAAATTGTAACCGGACAAAACAGGTACAGAAGTGACAGGATCAGAGCCAGTTCTCTGGATTGCTGCTTCGCCGTCATATGATAAAGCGCATAGCCCGTCAGTAAATCACAGATAATACCGGGAATTTTGAAAATAAAAGTAGTCAGTTTACTGCCGAATACAAAGGTGATTCCCAAAAAAGAGGAGATTTTTCCAATGAGAAACAGTAAATATTCAAAAAACGGAGGATAGACAATGTGCCATCTGGAAAAAAATCCGAAAAATCCCTGGGTGAGAAATTCTTCCGAGGCATTCATAAAGTAGCGTAAATCGCCGTCATGGCTTAGCACCGTACATGGCAGCCGCAGAAATAATGCCACTGTCAGAATCAGCAGGAGATTCATTCCGGCGCCTTCTTTGGAGACAGGTTCAGAAAAAGGATGTTTCTCTTTTTCCCCAAACAGCAGAAAATAAAAAAAGGCAGACAAAGCGGCAAACAGCAGTGTAATTAAAATCACTGAAACATTTTTTGTTGTAATTTCCATAATAATCATGCATTCCTTTCGTTCTGAACAGGTTTGGATTGCTGAGTGAATCTTTTTTTCAGGAATCCTACTGTTTCTATTTTCAATCATATAATATATGAATAAATACAAAAAGTCAAAAAAAATATGAAAATTAATCGTAAAATAATTGACACAAAGAAATACAGGGTATATAATCGTAACTACCAAAAGTACAAAATCAGAATGTACTTGGAATAGAAAGAGGAGGAAAGACACAAAATGAAAATGAAGTTTTTGTCAAAGAAAAATGTAGCAATCTTACTTTCAGCGACAATGGTGTTGGGAAGCTTTACTGTAGTTGCAGCAGCAAATACAGAATCCGGAAAAGCAGCGTTGACGCAGGAAGCAACTGAGGGCAGTACGCCGGGAAGTACACCGGGAAGCACACCCGGAAGCACGCCAGGAAGCACACCGGGCAGTACGCCGGGAAGCACACCGGGCAGTACGCCGGGAAGCACACCCGGAAGTACGCCGGGAAGCACACCGGGCAGTACGCCAGGAAGCACACCGGGAAGCACACCCGGAAGTACACCGGAAGAAAAGCCGCCTGTGGAGCAAACAACAGTTACATTAAATAAGAAAGAAATTTCCCTGGAAGAAGGTACAACAGCTGTTTTAACAGCAACTGTAACGCCAAATAAGAACCAGACCGTACAGTGGCTTACCAGTGATTCAAGGGTAGCTACCGTATCAAATGGAACTGTAACAGCGGTTAAGGCAGGGCCTGCCACAATCACCGCCAAAGTGGGAGATGCTCAGGCTGCCTGTAAAGTTACTGTAACGCCCAAAAAGCCCACCACGCCCGCCGTCATAGCAGTTACCGAAGTCAAATTAGACGCAACTGCCATTACCCTGGACAAGGGAAAAACCAAAACTTTAACAGCCACCGTAGCGCCTGCCAATGCCACCAACAAAACTGTGACATGGTCTACTTCTGACGCAAAAGTTGCAACCGTATCAAACGGCACTGTAACCGCAGTGGAAAAAGGAACTGCCACAATCATCGCCAAAGCAGGGGATAAAACTGCAACCTGTACAGTGACGGTAAATGCGCCTCAGACAGAGAAGAAAGTTCCGGCTAAGAAAGTTACTTTAAACACCAAGAAAATTTATATGGTAAAAGGCAAGAGCGTTACTGTCAAAGCAACCGTTACGCCTTCCAATACCACAGACAAGGTAACATGGTCTACTTCCAACAAGAAAGTAGCAACTGTTAAGAATGGCAAAATCAGCGCAAAGAAAAAAGGAACCGCAACGATTACCGCCAAAGCCGGAAGCAAAAAAGCAACGGTTAAGGTAAATGTTGCGTCTAAAGCGACGAAATCCACCAAGGTAACTCTGAATAAGAAAAAAGCCAGCTTAAAGGTGAAAAAGACACTTACCTTAAAGGCAACTATGAAACCGGCAAAATCTACTGATACCCTGAAATGGAGCAGCTCCAACAAGAAAGTGGCAAAAGTAGACAAATACGGCAAAGTAACTGCAGTGAAAAAAGGAACAGCTACCATTACGGTAAAAACATCCAGCGGCAAGAAAGCAGCCTGCAGGATTACAGTAAAGAAATAATGAAATGATCCGACGCGTCAGAAGAGCTCTTCTGGCGCGTTTTAAACACAGGAATTGCCAATGATGGAGAAAACTATGGTAGAAATAGAGAAAGATTTTAACCGGTCGGTGGGATGCCGCATCCGCCGGGTGCGGGAAACCCTTCGGATGACCAGGGATGAATTCAGCAAATTATGCGGCATTTCAGAAAGTTTTCTGGCTGCTGTAGAGCGGGGAGAAAAAAGTATTACTTCCAAAACTCTCTATAAAATCAGCACAGGCTCCCATGTTTCAGTGGACTATCTGATTTTCGGAGAGCAGGAAAGCATTCAGGCGGAACTGATCCAGGGCCTGTTAAATCATCTGGACGATTCCCAACGGGAGAGCGCAGTTCGGATTCTGTGTGAATTTGCAAATACGGCCCGCAGTATCACGGTGTAATTCCAACGATGGAGATTTGTAAGATAACATGGGAAACAAAGGTGAGAAATGTGTATATTGTTTTAAAAAATCAGATATAAGTAAAAAGGGAAATAATTATCAGAAAATTATTATAAAAATTATATAAAGCCAGAAAGTGATAGGGGGGGGGTAAAAATATACAAAATAAACAAAATAGAAAAAATTAACAGATAACAATTGACTTTTTCTGTCAGTGGGTCTAGAATGGAGAAAGGTCATTTGTGAAGAGATTGTGAAATAAAGTTGAAGATTTTATGAATCTGTCATGTAGGATTGATAAAACTGCAGCTTTTTGCAAAGGAGTCACAGAATGATACAATTTTATTCATTTATGAAAGGAGTTTTTTTATGAGGAAAGGTGGAATGACCGCACGCGTTGCAGCAGCCATACTGGCAGCGGCAATGGTGATGACAGACGTAGTTCCTGCTTTTGCGGCAGAGAACGTGACTGTGGAAACCACAGATAAGGGCGCAGTGAGCGGCGTGTCCAGGATAATTGGACTGGAAGGAAAGTATAGTTCCAACACGATGCGGAGTGATGACGGGCAGGTGGAGAAGGACTATGCTTATGTGAATCCGGCGCTGAGATATGACAGCGTTCTGGTAACAGGCACCAAGGAGACTTTGCTGGATGCAGCGACAGGGCTGTATAAGAAGGGTGATGTGTATTATGCATACTTTGACGAGGATAACAGCACTCTGAGCGGTAAAGTAGCGAAAGTTTATCCGGCTACGCTTCAGCCCAAGCCAGATACGGCAGGATTTTATGATGTAGACGGTAAAAAGTATGATAGCTGTTATGAAAAACGTCCAGTGATAAAAGATGAATATGGTAATGAAACTACCGATTGGGATAAACCCGTATTATCGTACTATTTCCTTGAAAGAGACGAAGTGGAAATTCTGGGTGCAATTCCAGGTGGTCCGTTTGCAAGTTATGATGCAATGCAAAGCGCCGTAGAAGCTGCTTATGGACAGAAAGTGGCAGCAGCAGATACGAGTGCAAGTTATTATCTGGCAAATGGAAAAACATATAGAGGAATAAGCATTAAGTATAATGACAATGGAAAATGGGATGAGACAATTGGTGAATATGTATATTCATACACAGGGACTGCATATGCAGAGAAAAGCGCTGAGATTTCCTTTGACCGGAAATACCATAATATTTCCTGGAATGAAGTCACCAATGAGACAGAGGTAGAAAGCGGCGGAAAACTTCTGAAAGTTGGATACCAGGTTAAAGTAGACGGACAGGCGGTAGAACTTGGCGACCTTGCAGTGAGCCAGGATAAGAAAACAGTAGAACCGATTCAGACAGCGAATAGCTACAACAGTTCTTCTTCCAAGTCTTATACGGCTGCAGAAAAAGCAAAATATGAAGTAAGAGCCGTATATTATACCGAGACAGTTGTTGCTTCTGATGAATACGTTGATGATTATTACTATTATGGGACAAGAGCAATATCAAAGCAGATTGTGAAAACAGGCGATTGGTCTGAATTTACATACAACTGGTCTCAGAAACAGGTGAACGTTCCTGTTGTAACCGGCCTGAAATGGGTTCAGAAAAATGCTAAAAAGGCAAGAATTTCCTGGAATGCAGTTCCGGATGCTTCCAAATATAAAATTCAGAGTTATAAATCTGCAGATCCTGTCAATACTGCAACACTGAAAGACAGTGACTGGTCAAATGTAGGCAGTACAGGAACCAGAACTTATTACGATTATGATAATACAAACCCTGGATATGTATATGAATATGACGAAGATGGAAATATTAAAGTAGATGCAGAAGGCGAAGAGATTCGCAAAGAAGTGAACTATATTTACTTCAGAGTATGCGCAGTTGTAATCGACAGTAATGAGAATGAAGTGGAAGGCGCTTATTGCGCTCCCTGCGCTGTTACAGCCAACAGAAACACAAATGCGCCTGTAGTTACTGGCCTGAAAGTTGAAAACAATGATAACGGCACTTTCCGTCTGGTATGGAATCCGGTGGATGTGAACGCAAATGTAATGGTGCTTTACTCTAAGAGCGATAAGATTTTCCAGTCACAGGAATACACTTATTTATATCGGAATGCTACTGGTAAAGATTCTTTAGGAAGAACCCAGAAGCTGACTGCTATAAATGCACTGAAAGATAAGATTGAGCTTGCTGATAAACAATTAAAAGATTATGATGTTCCTGCAGGCCAGAATTATATTTCAAGCAGCGCTTTGGATCTTGAACCAGGGAAGAAATATTATTTCGCTGTTTTGACGTATGATACTTCCAAACATGGCGACATTAGGACTGCTTTAACTACCCAGACTGTAATGGTAAATGGCAAGGCAGAGTCGGTTCAGTTTGTAAATTACAATGATGTTTCTGTATCCACCAGAGTTTCTGCAACACTTGCCCTTGGAATTGACGCGCCCAGCACCAAATCCGGCAAGAAGAGCATTACAATGATTTTTGAGCGTAATGACGCGGTGACAGGATATGAGATTTACCGTAAGAGCGGCAAGAAATATAAGAAAGTGAAAACTGTTTCTTCCACAGAGTACACAGACGAAGGCCTGAAAGAAAGCACTGTATATGATTACAGAGCAAGAGCATATTATTACAATCCTGAAACAAAAGCTAAGAAAGTGTACAGCGATTATGTATATTTCTCAGCAGAAACAGGAAACAGCAATTATATTGACCTGAGAGTTACCAAGAAGAGCAAAACTGCTGCAACTCTGAAATGGACGAAGGTTTCCGGCGCAACCCAGTACGACATTTACCGCGCTTACCTGACATCCACAGACACCAACCGTTCTAAATCCAATGGATTTGGAAATTATGCAAGACAGCAGTCAAATCAGAAATTTGAACTGGTTAAGACTATTAAGAAAGCAAAGACAGTTTCCTGGACAGACAAGAAGCTGAAGAAAGACGCTTCCTACACCTATGTGGTAGTGGCAAGCTATAAGTCTAAAAAAGTTACAAAACAGATTTATGCAACAGATTCCGTTATCATGAAGGTAGAGGAACCTAAGAATGTAAAGACCAGCGTAAGCGGCACAAATGTAAAGGTTACCTGGGACAAAGATAAGTTTGCTACCAAGTATGAAGTAAGCTACAAGAAATACGATAATAATTATTATGAAGGTGATTTTGAAGGTGGATATTATGGTGGCTATGAAGATCACTGGACAATTGCCAGCGTAAAGAAAAACAGCTATACAATTAAAAATGTTGCCGGAAATGAATACGTTATAATTCGCGTACGTGCATACGGCAATAAGAAATGGTCAGCTCCTGTAGAAGTAAGTCAGGAAGGCAATGAAAAGCTGAAAGTTGCACAGAGCGTAAAAGTCAAAGAAGTAACTGAGAAAGATGCAAAAGGCGTAAAATCTACTGCTGTAAAGATTAGCTGGAAGAAAGTTTCCGGTGCAAAATATTACAAAGTATGGCGTTCCACCAGCCCGGCTTCCTTCTACAATGCAGATAAGAAATCATATGAGACAAACGGCAGAGTAGAAGCCATTGCAAAAGAGAGCAATAATGATGAATCAACTTCTGCAAATGTAGTTCTGTACAAAGAATACAAAGCACAGAATAATACCATTGTTGCCACATCTGCAATTGACCGCGGCAACCTGCGTACAGGCGTAACTTATTATTACTATGTACAGGCATTCGGCGAGAACGGTGACACAATTTCCGGTTACAGCAAGCCTGCAAGCATCTGCTACAAGGTTAGCCCAAGCATCAAGAAACTGACAGCTAAGAAGGGCAAAGTAACCATTAAGATTAACAAAGTAAACGGCGCTTCCAAATACGAAATCTATCGTTCTCTTAAGAAGAGCAAAGGCTTCGAAAAGATTGGAACCACCAAGAAGAATTCTACTTCTTTCGTAGACAAGAAAGTTAAGAAGGGCAAGAAGTATTACTACAAAGTAGTTGCAGTTGGAACCAACGGCTTGAAAGCTGATTTCGCATCCGGCGCATCTGCAGTGAAGAGCATTAAGGCAAAATAATTTTACTTGAAATTACAAAAGGAGCTGCTGCCCCGCAGGTAATTTACCTGCGGGGCAGCAGCTCTCTTTTTTGCCTGATGCACGCTGATTTGTCTATGGAACCGGAACAGAAATTGCTGCCATAATATTTTTGTGCAAAATAGACAAAAATTAAGAAAAATTATATTTTACAATTGACTTTTTAAAATTGCAGGACTAGAATGTAAAAAGTTATTTGTGAAGAAAATGTGAAAAAAAGTTGAAAATTTGATGAAATCAATGTGAAAATGTAAATAAAAGCCTGACTTTTTTTGATAAATTCTTCACAAATAATGAATAACGATTCAGTTATGGAAGGAGTTTTTCGTATGAGAAAAGGTGGAATGACTGTACGGATTGCCGCGGCAATTCTGACAGCGGCAATGGCAGTCAGTGCTCCGGTTCCTGCTTTTGCAGCCGGGTCTTTGACTGTGGAAACTGCCAAGAAGGGTGCAGTGAACGGTGTGTCTAAGGTGATTGGACTGGAGGGAAAGTACAGTACAGACTGGATACAAAGCAGTGACAGTACAGAGAAATTGGACTATGCTTACGTAAATCCGGTATTGGTGCAGAGGAGCAGCCTCACGTCTGATCCGGATGACAAATATCCTGAGTATTACAACGACAGAATTGCAGTGACAGGAACAAAGTATACAATGTATGATTCAGGAAGCGGTCTTTATAAAAATGGCAGTACATATTATCTTCACTGCGAGAATGGTTTTTTGTATGGCAGAGTAGCAAAATTTTATCCAGGTTCCCAGGAGCCGAATGTGGATGGCGCCGGTCTTTATGATGTGGATGGAAGAAAGTATGCAGACTGCTATCCAAGCTATGAAAAAATTGATACCAATGGAATTGTTACAGAAGGCGAAACGCTTTTGGGATATTATATTCTGGCAAACAGCGAAGTTGAAATTTTGGGCACAGTGCCCGGCTCTCCTTTTGCCGACTGGGATGCGGCATATGCAGCCTGGAACAAATTACTGCCCTCTTGGGAGAAAAAATTATCCGGGGATGAATACGCGAAATACTATTTGATCAATGGCAAAGCTTATAAGGAAGAATGGCACGGCGGGCAGCGGGCAGCGGCGGACTGTACCGTTACCGGCAATGCAGACGGCACTTATACAGCGACAATTTACGCTTATAAAGGCAGTGAAATTTCTTTTGACAGGAAATATCACAATATTTCCTGGAATAAAGTTACCAATGAAACCCAGGTGGAAAATGGCGGCAGGCTGCTGAAAGTGGGTTATCAGGTGAAGATAGACGGCCAGTGGGCGGAGCTTGGGGATCTTGCTTTGAATCAGGAGCAGAAAGTTCTGGAGCCGATTCAGACAGCAACAGGATACTGCAGTGACAATTTCAAATCCTATGCCGCCGGAGATAAAGCGAAATATGAAGTAAGAGCGGTATATTACACAGAGATGGCAGCTGCAGCCGATGAAACCTCTGAATATTTTAACGGCCTGATTAGCAAGCAGATTGTTAAAGCGGGAGAGTGGTCGGAATTGACCTATCACTGGGCCCAGGAGCAGGTGTATATTCCGGTTGTAAAGGGCCTGAAGTGGGTTCAGAAAAATGCGGAATACGCAAGAATTTCCTGGAATGCCGTTTTGGAGGCGTCAAACTATAAGGTGCAGAGTTATAAATCGGCAGTTCCCGTCGATCCCTCAAAGCTGAAAGAGGGAGTGTGGACGGACATAGGAACAACCGGAATGAGGACTTACTATGACTGCGCCAACAGAGAGACGGAGTATGTAGACGAACGTGACGAAAACGGCAACATAAAGTATGACGGGGAAGGCAACAAGATTCGGAAAGAGGCTAACTATATTTATTTCAGGGTTTGTGCAGTTGTAGTAGACAGCAATGAAGATTATGTGGAGGGCAATTATTGCCAGCCCTGTGTCATTACTTACAATAAACAGATAAATGCTCCGACAGTTACAGGGCTGAAGGCTGAGCATATGGAGGACGGCACCTTTCGCCTGGCATGGAATCCCATAGATGTAAATACAAATGCAGTGGTGCTTTATTCTAAAAATGAAGGGATTTTCAAATCTCCGGAATATATGTATAAATATCTGAATGCCGCAGGTGTGGATTCCCTGGGAAGAACCCAGGATTTGACAAGCGTGACCGCCCTTAAGGATAAAATGGAACTTGCGGCTAAGCAGGTAAAAGAGTATCCTGTTTCGGCGAGCCAGAATTATATTTCAAGCAATGTTCTGGAGCTTGAACCGGGAAAGAAATATTATTTTGTGGTTTTAACTTATGACGCATCCAGGCACGATGAGGCACGGCCAGGCAGTCCCTATAAAGCGAATGTGGTGGTCAACGGCAAAACAGAGCAGGTCACTTTTGTAAATTATAATGATGTTGCGTCATCCAAAACAATAGACGCAGCCCTTGGCCTTGGCATAGAAGCGCCCACAACCAAATCCGGTAAGAAAAATATTACAATGATTTTTGAACAGACCAATTCTGCGGTTACGGGGTATGAAATTTATCGGAAGAACGGCAAAAAATATAAGAAAATCAGAACTATTTCGTCCACAGAATATACAGATGAAGGACTGAACGAGAGCACGGTATATGACTACAGGGCCAGGGCATATTACTATAATCCTGAGACAAAGGCGAAGAAAGTATACAGTGATTATGTATATTTTTCAGCAGAAACAGGCAACAGCAATTACATTGACCTGAGGGTGACCAAAAAGAGCAAAACTTCTGCAACGCTGAAATGGACGAAGGTTTCCGGAGCAGTTCAGTATGATATTTACCGTGCTTACCTCAGCTCCACAGATACCAGCTTTTCCAAATCAAATGGATTTGGAAATTACCCGAAACAGCAGTCCAATAAGAAATTTGAGCTGGTTAAGACCATTAAAAAGGCGAAAACCGTAACGTGGACGGACAAAAAGCTGAAGAAGGATGCTTCCTACACTTATGTGGTGGTGGCAAGTTATCAGTCGAAAAAGCTCACAAAACAGATTTATGCAGTGGATTCTGTTGTTATGAAGGTTGAAAAACCTAAAAACGTGAGAACCAGTGTAATCGGCAAGAATGTAAAAGTAACCTGGGATAAAGACAAATTTGCATCTAAATACGAAATAAGTTACAGAAAATATGATAACAGAGACGACTATGACGGCGGATATTATGGCGCATATGAGGATCATTGGAAAACAGTTGACAATATAAAGAAAAACAGTTATACCATTCAAAATGTTGCAGGAAATGAAAGCGTCGCCATTCGCATCCGTGCATACGGCAGCAATAAATGGTCCGAGTATGCCACAGCAGAACAAAACGGCAATGAGAAGCTGAGAATCGCCCAAAGTGTCACAGCTAAGGAGATAACGGAAAAAAATGCAAAAGGAACAAGCGCCGCCGCTGTAAAAATCAGCTGGAAGAAAGTTTCCGGGGCAAAATATTACAAGGTATGGCGTTCCACCAGTCCGGCTTCTTTCTACAATACAGATAAAAGGTCATATGAGACAAACGGCAGAGTGGAGCCCATTGCAAAAGAGAGCAACAGCGACGAATCAATCTCTGCAAATGTAGTTCTGTATAAAGAATACAAATTCAGAAATAATACCATCATGGCCACATCTGCAATAGATCGTGGAAACCTTCGCACAGGCGTAACCTATTACTATTATGTTCAGGCATTCGGTGAAAACGGGGATACCATTTCAGGGCTGAGTAAACCGGCAGCCATCTGCTACAAGGTTAGTCCCAGTATCACGAAGCTGACAGCCAAGAAGGGCAGGATTACGGTGAAAATTGCCAAAGTAAACGGCGCTTCCAAATACGAAGTTTATCGTTCTGACAACAAGAACAAAGGATTTGAGAAGATTGGCGCAACCAAGAAGAATTCCACTTCTTTTACAGACAAGAAAGTGAAAAAGGGCAAAAAGTACTACTACAAAGTAGTTGCAGTCGGAACCAACGGCCTGAAAGCCGATTTTGTTTCCGGCGCATCCAAAGCAAAGAGTATTAAGGCAAAGTAATTTTGCCTGCCGGTCAGTTGTAAAAAGCAGCCGGGAAATGAGATTTTTGGCAATAGATTACTGCGGCACGGAAAAATCGCATCACATATAACCGACGGAGTAATCTATTGCGGAGAACAGATCATTTCCGGGCTGACCTTTTTCTGGCTCATGTATCTGCATATCTAGCAATTTCTTTTTTCAGTTCATCTGTATAACGAAGATATTTGTCATGGGGAAGTTCAAGAATTCCGGGAGGGATTGGTTTCATATTCTGCATTTCTCCTTTCATTTTATTTGAGAGACTGTTGTAAAAATACTGATACAGCATAGATGCCAAATCCAGAAGATGTATCGTATCATCTTCTGTCAGATTGCCAAGACGAAGATGATGCTCCATGGATTTAATTATATCATGCCAGATTTCCGCCTGCAACCTGGAAAAATTTTTCAGAATGAGGGCAGATTTTTCCGGAGAAGTATTGGGGCGGAGTAAATCTCAGGCTTTGTTTTTCCCTGCAAAGCCATTGACAGCATATACCCTGTTGTATATACTGAAAAAGGATTTGATTTTGTGCAGAAAACTGATATCTGAAGCTTAGAGTGTGTTTGAAAAATCATTTCCGCAATCTGGAAAGCATTTTTCAAACACGCTCCAGTATTACAACCAGCAATCTATATTTCGATACACAGGAACTGCCGGAATGCTGCCTGGTTTGTGTGTCAAAGGGCAATCCGGCAGTTCTGTCCGTACCCAAATATAAAAAGTTCGCTGTAATACTGGGCTTCTGCCTGCAAATCACCGCAGTATGAAAAAATAAAAAACAGGGTAAAAAGATTATGAAAAAATTATTGGTTTATTTGAAAGATTACAAAAAAGAAAGCGTTCTTGCACCGTTGTTTAAGATGTTGGAGGCATCTTTTGAGTTGATTGTGCCGTTGGTGGTAACGGCAATCATAGATGTGGGTATTGCGGACAGGAACAGCGGCTACATTTTGAAAATGTGTCTGGTTATGGTGGCATTGGGGCTGATTGGGCTTGTGTGTTCTGTGACAGCCCAGTATTTTGCGGCAAAAGCGGCGGCAGGATTCGGCACCAGGGTGCGTCATCAGTTATTTGCGCATATTCAGACTTTTTCTTTTACAGAAATCGATCAGGCGGGAACCTCTACACTGATTACCCGGATGACCAGCGACATTAACCAGGTGCAGTCCGGCGTTAATATGGTGCTGCGTCTGTTTCTGCGTTCTCCTTTTATTGTGTTTGGATCAATGATTATGGCCTTTACCATTGATGTAAAAGCCGCATTGATTTTTGTTGTTGCAATTCCGCTGCTGTCTCTGGTGGTGTTTGGAGTGATGGCCGTCAGCATTCCCCTTTACCGGAACGTACAGGAACGTCTGGATAAAGTATTGGGCATTACCAGGGAAAATCTCACCGGCGCCCGGGTAATCCGCGCATTTCATAAAGAAGAGGAAGAGAAGGCCAGATTTGAAGAAGGTCTGGAAAGCCTGACTTCCATGCAGAACCATGTGGGAAGAATCAGTGCATTTATGAATCCGGTCACTTTTGTGATTATCAATGGAGCGACAATTTTTCTTTTATATACCGGCGCAGTTCAGGTGGACACCGGAGTTCTGACCCAGGGGGAAGTGGTGGCGCTGGTGAATTATATGTCCCAGATTCTGGTGGAACTGATTAAGCTTGCCGATCTGATTGTAACTATCACCAAAGCAGTGGCCTGCGGGAACCGTGTGGAGTCTGTGTTGGAAATCCAAAGCAGTATGCCGGCAGATGGAGCTGGAAAAAGGACAGGGAGCGAGAGATGTGAGACGAAAATGCCGGCAGTCCAATTTTCCCATGTGGGCTTGACGTATCGGGGAGCCGGCGGAGAGAGTTTGTCGGATATTGACTTTTCGGCGGAGAGAGGGGAAACCATTGGAATTATCGGCGGAACCGGCTCCGGAAAAACATCGCTGGTGCACCTGATTCCCAGGTTTTATGATGTGACCCGGGGAGAGGTATTAATTAATGGAAGAAACGTGAAAGAATACTCTCTGGAAGAGCTGCGGCAGAAGGTGGGAATCGTTATGCAGCGGGCTGTGCTTTTCAAAGGGACTATACGGGAAAATCTCTGCTGGGGGAACCGGGATGCTTCAGAAGAGGAACTGTATCAGGCATTGGAAATTGCCCAGGGAAAGGAAGTCGTGGAAGGAAAAGAGGGCGGATTAGACGCTTTTGTGGAGCAGGGAGGCAAGAACTTTTCCGGCGGACAGAAGCAGAGACTTACCATAGCAAGAGCATTGGCCCGCAAACCGGAAATTCTCATTTTGGACGACAGCGCTTCGGCCCTGGATTATGCCACAGATGCCAGACTGCGCAGAGCCATTCGGGAAATGGAAGGCAGTCCTACGGTATTTATCGTTTCTCAGCGAACCTCTTCCATTCAGCATGCGGATAAGATTCTTGTATTGGAGGACGGTGAAATGGCCGGTATTGGCACCCATCAGCAATTATTGGAAACCTGCAAAGTTTACAGGGAAATCTATGAATCCCAGTATAAGAAGCAGTAGGAGGCAGCCATGAAAGAACAGAGAAAGAAAAAACATCAGACTGAAACATTGAAAAAAGTGTTGAAATATATTGAAAAATATAAGATTTTTCTGATTTTATCGTTATTTTTGGCAGTGGCTGCTGTGGTAGCCAACCTTTACATTCCGGTGGCCACCGGGCATGTGATTGACCATATCCTGGCGCCGGGACAGGTGGAATTCCCGGTGATTTTCCGGCTGTTGGCCAAAATTGGCGTGATTACGGGATTGGCGGCGCTGGCTCAGTGGCTGATGAATGTGTGCAATAACAAGATTACCTACGAAGTGATTCAGGACATTCGAAGAGAAGCGTTTGCCAAAATAGAAGTCCTTCCGTTGAAATTTATTGACGGCCATTCCCATGGAGAACTGGTGAGCCGGGTCATCGCAGATGTGGATCAGTTTGCGGACGGCCTTTTGATGGGATTTTCCCAGTTGTTTACAGGTGTGTTAAGGATTCTCGGCACGCTGCTGTTTATGCTGGCAATCAATGTGAAAATTACGTTAGTGGTGGTGCTGATAACGCCGGTTTCGCTTTTTGTGGCAAGTTTTATTGCCAGAAGGACGTTTTCTATGTTTATACTGCAGTCGGCCACCAGAGGGGAACAGACCGCATTAATTAATGAAATGATAGAGAACCAGAAGGTAGTGCAGGCATTTTCCAAGGAAAAGGATGTATTGAAAACCTTTGATGAAATCAACGGCAGACTGGAAAAAGCGTCTTTGCAGGCAACTTTTTTTTCCTCACTGACCAATCCCTGTACCCGGTTTGTCAACAGTCTGGTATACACTGGAGTGGGGCTGGTAGGAGCGTTTCTGGCCATGAAAAGAGTGCTGACGGTAGGGCAGCTGACCTGTTTTCTCAGCTATGCCAACCAGTATACCAAGCCTTTTAATGAGATTTCCGGAGTGGTGACGGAACTGCAGAATGCGTTGGCCTGTGCGGAGCGGATTTTTCATCTGATTGAAGAAAAACCGCAGATTCCGGAGCCTGAGCATGTGAAAACGCTTACGGACGTCAGGGGAAATGTGGAGTTGGAGCATGTCTGTTTTTCCTACGAACCGGAACAGAAGCTGATTGAGAACTTTAACCTGAGAGTAAAACCGGGGCAGCGGGTAGCCATTGTAGGGCCTACCGGATGTGGGAAAACTACGATTATTAATCTGCTGATGCGGTTTTATGATGTGGATGCGGGCAGCATTCAGGTGGAAGGGCTGGATATTCGGGATGTGACCAGAAGGAGTCTGCGGGAAAGCTATGGAATGGTGCTTCAGGAAACCTGGCTGAAGGCGGGAACTATCCGTGAAAACCTGGTGATGGGCAAACCGGAGGCCACAGAAGAGGAAATGATAACGGCGGCGAAGGCCGCCCATGCCCACAGTTTTATCAAACGTCTGCCTAATGGGTACGATACGGTGATTGGCGAGGAGGGAGGAAGTTTGTCCGCCGGGCAAAAACAGCTTTTGTGCATTGCAAGGGTAATGCTCTGCCTGCCGCCTATGTTGATTCTGGATGAAGCCACATCTTCCATTGACACCAGAACGGAAATGAAGATACAGAATGCATTTGCAAGGATGATGGAGGGGCGCACCAGTTTTATTGTGGCCCACAGGCTTTCTACCATTCAGGAGGCAGATATTATCCTGGTGATGAAGGACGGGCATATTCTGGAGCAGGGCAGCCATGAAGAACTGCTGGGGCAGAAAGGATTTTACTCTGAGCTTTATAACAGCCAGTTCGCGGTTTAGAGAGTTTTTAAATATGCGCTGATACTACAGCGGACCATCGATATTTTGATACACAGGCAATCCGACCGTGCTCGAAATACCGATGGTTCGCTGTAACGCTATACGCCCTTTTTTATCACATCCTTTCCAAACCGTTCCTGAATGGATTTCATGGCTTTTTCTGCCCGCAGTTCTTTCTGGGTTTTGGGCAGTTCAAATAATGTCATCTGAACGGGTTCCGGCTCGTCCGTCAGCTTGGAGGTCCGCACTCCAAGAAGGCGGATAGGCTCTCCGTTCCACAGTTCATCAAACAGCAGGCAGGCATGGCGGTACAGAATTTCTTCCTCATCTGTGGCGGCAGGAAGCTGCATCTGGTGGGAGACGCGCACAAAGGAGGCGTACCGGAGCTCTGTGCTGACCATGCCGGCAAGCTGATGATAGCGTTTCAGCCGGGAGGAAACCTGGCGGCAGAGGGCCTGCAGCGTCTTTTTGGCTTCCGGAGCGGTTTGAGCGTCTTTTGCCAGGGTGGTGGAATTCCCCACGCATTTCAGTTCGCTTTCTTCTGTGTGAACCGGAGAATGATCGATGCCGTTGGCAAATTCCCAGATGAGCCGTCCGTGGCTTTTCATATGGCTCTCCAGGATTTTTACATTTGTCCGGGCCAGATCGCCGATGGTTTGGATTTCCATTTTTTCTAAAATAGCGGCGGAGGACTTTCCCACCATAAATAAATCCCGGACTGGAAGCGGCCACATTTTTTCGGGAATTTCTTCGGAGAATAAAGTATGTACACGGTCGGGCTTCTGGAAATCAGAGGCCATTTTTGCAAGAAGCTTATTGGTGGAAATACCGATATTCACGGTGAAGCCAAAGGTATCTCTGACCTTGTCCTTGATGGCCAGGGCAGCGGCAACCGGATTGCCGTAGGGCTTTTCATATCCGGTAAAATCCATATAACATTCATCAATGCTGACCTGTTCAATTCTGGGGCAGAAGGTTATAAGGAGTTCCATCAGCCGTTTGCTGTAGGAACTGTACAGTTTGTGATTGGGAGGAACCAACAGAAGGTTCGGGCATTTTTTCAAAGCATGGGCCACCGGTTCTCCGGTGGAAATATGGTATGCTTTGGCAGGGATGGATTTGGCCAGGACAACGCCGTGGCGGCTGGACATATCGCCGCCGATGATAGACGGGATTTCCCGTAAGTCCAGGGTATCGCCGTTTTTTAAGTTCTCTACTGCAGTCCAGGAGAGGTAGGCGGAGTTAACGTCGATGTGGAAAATTAATGTCTGGTTCATAGGATCACCTCGGGGGTTGTGCTGCTTCTCATGGTAAAGACCATCAGGGCTTTTCATGGTAAAGACCATCAGGGCTCCTCCCGGCGTGGGAGGAAGAGAAGAGAGGAAGGGGAATGAGCCGGGTCCCTCCTCATGGTAAAGTATATCACACATCCGTTCGGGGTGGAAGCGGATATTTGAAGGAATAAAATGATTGTAAATTTAGGGAAAATGGCATATAATAAAAGAAAATTACAAGGCGAATGACTGGAGGGGAATCAGATGAAGGAAAATATAAAATGGTGTGATTTGAGGATTACGCTGCCGTTTGTGATAGGGTAGTTATCTGAGAAAAAAGTATCGGCAATCCTTAAAAATTTAAGAGAAGGCCATTTTGAAAATGCAAAACCTGTTATGGCGGAGTTTAACGTGGCGGCCATATCATTGGTGGATGGGAAAAAAATCTTTTGATTGAGCCGCAGCAAATTACTTTTATTTCGCATTTGGAGAATGGATTTAATATAGAAGAGATACAGTGTCAATTCTCGTCTGTTTTGAATGCATTATTCATTGATGATGAGAATCAGTATTTGTTTAACATTGAAGGAATATCAGAGACGGAAAATTCTCATGAAGAGAGCAAGGAATTTTATGAGAAAAAATATGTGCCGCTGGATGATGAGATTTGCGGTGTGGGATATCGCTTTCTCGTGAATGACGGGAGGATGTTTGGTGAATTTAAGATAGAACCGCTGGTATCTGATAAGAGTAAGTATTATTATCAATGGATACTGAACAAGTCGGAAAAAGGAACCATTAAAGACATGCTGCATGATGTGCAGTGCAAGATGGATAAAGAGCGAGACGGATGTTTCAGCGTGATAAGGAGATAAAATATGAAGAGGCTTACTTTGCCAAAGGAGAAAACGGGATATGTTCCTATGGGAATTTATGGTTATCCGCAGGCAGAACGGAAGGAAGCTTTTTTAAAAATGTTTTCTTCTATTGAGGAGGAGCCCGCAATTAATGAGAAAAGGATGGAAAATCTTAAAGAACTCAGGGGGGATTACCGTTGAATCAGGCATCAATATTTACATTAGAAAAACGTGGGAATGCTTATAAAGATTTTGACAGTTTTCCATCCGATCTGTATGTTGATACAAGCGCATGGATTGCAGCTTATAATGGGAGTCTTTCTTATAATCCAGTGAAGGGCTTTATGAGTGACTGCCTGAATAATAATACGACATTGTATCATTCAGAAATGATTTTATCTGAAGTAGTCCATGTGAACGAAAAGGCTTATTATGATCAGTATGCGAAAGACTATTTATCGCAAGCCAGAGAAAACGGGAAAGTAAATCAGAAAAAACTGAAGAAGTTAATTACTTGTGCACATCCGGAAATGTTCTTGGCGTCAATGATGCAAAGCATGTCTATATTGCAAGGCAGTATGGAATTAATTCATTTCTGACGGCAGACGGAGATTTTATTGCTTTGGATAATGATAACATTTATGTGCCGCAGAGTGAAAAATATATCAGAGAAAAAATTGGAAGAAATAATATTTATCTGAAGTTTAACCCGAACCAATATTAATCTGGACTGGAAGTTTTCTGTCGAAATTTATCTCATATTTCCCTTTGACAATATTTTAACACGGTGGTATACTAAACAAGTGTTACCAGAGCAGAAAGCAGCAGGTATTGTTCTGGAACAACCCGGGGACAAAGCTTTGCCCAGGTCAGAACGGCAGATTTGTTCCGGAGAAAGAAATAGAATAGAGGTGGAAAGAATGGCAGTACAGCAGGCAGATATTAACAAAGTACGTGCATCTGTATCAGGGCAGTTGGGCAATAAGGTCATGATTCAGCTGGACAGGGGCCGCAACAGGGTTGACATTCAGGAAGGAGTTATCAAAGGGGCCTACCCATCAGTTTTTACCATTTTGGTAGATGATGACAATGAGAAAAATCCACCGCAGTTACTTTCTTTCAGTTATGCCGATGTGTTGACAAGGGATATCAGAATGAAATTATGCTAATGAAAGTAAGGAATTGTAAATAAGTAACTTTACCGTTCCTAAAATGAATAAAATGCTTCAATCCGGAATAAAATGTACAAATATTCAGGATTGGAGCGTTTTTATTTTGGAATTATCGAAAAAGTATATACATATGAACCGGGAAAAAGGAAAAGCTGTGACGCAGATTACACTGGATGATGATTTTAACGTACCGGACACCAAACCGGATTTGATACGGATTATTCTGGACAAAGGGGAAATCCGGCTGGATGAAACCACCATTACCCAGGATCACGTATGGCTGAAAGGAGTGCTGAAATTTTCCCTGTTGTACCGAAGCGATCAGGAGGAAGGCAGGATTAACAGCATGAACGGGGAAATTCCGTTTCAGGAAAGCCTTGCCATTGATGGGGCCAACGAATATGATACCGCAAAGATGAGTTGGGAAATGGAGGATTTATCCATAGGAATTATCAACTCCAGAAAACTCAGCGTGAAAGCCCTGGTGGTGCTGAAAGCAGTGATAGATGAAATTTATGACGAAGATGTGATTACAGGGGCCGAGCGTGAAGGCGGCATACAGCTTTTAGAAGATAATCTGTCAGCCATGCAGCTCTTTCTGGCCAAGAAAGACACGTACCGGTTTAAGGAAGAAATTGTCCTGCCCTCCAATAAGCCCAATATCCGTCAGGTTTTGTGGAAAAGCGTGCAGCTTCGGAGCGTGGAAATGCGTTTGTTTGACGGGCAGCTGAATATCAAAGGAGAATCTCTGGTGTTTGTGCTCTATGAAAGTGAGGAGGAAGAAGAACATTTACAGTGGATGGAAACAGCCCTGCCTTTTACCGGTATCATTGACTGCCAGGGGTGCAGCGATGATATGGTCTGTGACATTTCCTATGATATTGCAGGGATAGAGCTGGAAGCCAAGCCGGATTACGATGGAGAGGAACGTATGCTTCATTTAGAGTTGGTGCTGGATCTGGATTTGCAGGTGTTTACCGAGGAAGAGGACCGGATTGTGGCAGATTTGTATGCCACCAATGAAAAACTGATGCCGGTGTACCAGGAGTCCGTGTTTGAAAAGCTGCTGCTGCGCAATGCTTCCAAATGCAAAATTGTGGAGAAGATGAATCTGGATAAAAATCAGGAGCCGATTCTGCAAATCTGTGCCAGTGAGGGGAATGCGGTGGTAGAGCAGACGGAAATCGTGGAAGGAGGAATTCAGGTAGAGGGAACGCTTCAGATGAACATTTTGTATGTGACGGCGGACGATCGGATGCCGGTGGCTTCCATGAAGGACATTCTGCCGTTCCATTATCTGATTGAGGTTCCGGGAATTAACGAGAGCTGCCGGTATCATCTGCAGACTGGAATTGATCAGCTTACCACAGTGATGACCGACAGCAGCCAGGTGGAAGTGAAAGCCGTATTAGGTCTGAACTGCATTGTATTTGAACAGCAGAAGGTGCATAAGATTAAGGAGGTGGAACAGGCGCCTCTGAATCTGGAGGAGCTGCAGGAAAGTCCCGGAATTATCGGCTATATCGCCAAGGAGGGAGATAAACTCTGGAATATTGCCAAAGAAAATTATACAACAATTTCAGAAATTGTAACAACGAACCAGCTTCCGTCGGAACAGATCAAAGGAGGGGATAAGATACTGATTATCAAAACGGTGGGTTAAAAGGCTTCTGGATGGATATTGAGAAGCGGGTGGAAAGTCAGGAAGTGAGCTCCTGACTTTTTGCGTGGGGAAATATAGCTTCTCTTTTGGAAATCCTCTTGAAATCTGCCGGTTTCTGACATAAAATATAATAAGTAAGTTTTTAATAAAATGACAGTTTGCTGACAAATGTCAGGCAGGAGGGAAAGTTATGAAGTGGAAACGAATATTAAGCCTTGGGATGGCGGCTGTACTGGTCTGCTCCGGTTTGTGTCAGACGCCGGTTTACGGGCAGGAGATTTCAGAGAGGGCAGGAGGTATTGCGGAAAGTAAGGAGGATTTTGTTCTGGAGAAAGACCCAGGGACAGAAAATTATGTAATTTTAGGTATTTCAGAAAGTGCAAGAGACTGTACGGAAGTACGTATTCCTGCTGAAGTAGATGGGAAAAAGGTGACTGCAGTAGGAAGCAGAGGCAACACAAGAGAGATGTTTGCTGATTGCCCGAACCTGACGAAAGTGACACTGTCGGAGGGAATTGAGAAAATTGAGGACAATGTTTTTATAAACTGTGCAGAACTTACAGAAATTGTTTTACCGGGCAGCTTGAAAAATATCGGGGAGAATACTTTTAGGCAGTGTGAAAAGCTGAAAGAAATAGTATTGCCGGAAGGGATTGAGAGTATCGGAGCAGGCGCATTTTCCAGCTGTGGGGGATTAAAAGAAGCGGTATTGCCGGGAAGTCTGGAGCGGATAGAGAATGGTGCGTTTATTGCCTGTACCAATCTGGAGCATGTAACTCTTTCTGAGGGACTTAAGGAAATCGGACAATTTGCGTTTGCCAAATGTGAAAGTCTGGAATTTCTGGAATTGCCGGATGGCTTAGAAAAGATAGAGTGGACCGCATTTCAGGAGTGCGCCGGTCTGACGGCAGTTAATTTTCCAGATTCGCTAAAGACCATAGCAGGCGGGGCTTTTTCCATGACTAATCTGAAAGAAGTTTCTCTGCCCCAGGGGTTGGAAGCGCCGGATGACAATCCCTTTAAATACTGCAGAAATCTGTCCAAGATTACCATGCGTTCTGCTGACGGGACAGGGACTGATTGTATGGTGGAGAATGATGTGCTGCTGAATAAAGATAAAACCAAATTAATTACTTATCCCGGAGGGAAGCCCGGAGAATATGTAATACCGGATTCAGTCACGACATTTACAATGGGTGCGTTTTATGGCTGCGATGGGTTGACGAAACTGACGATTCCGGCAGGGTTTACAAAAGCAGGCATGGAGTTGGTTCCTTTTGACAGCTGTAAATCAGTTTTGGAATTTGTAGTGGCAGAGGACAATCCTGATCTTAAGTCAAAAGACGGATTTATACTGAATAAAGAGGGAAGTGTGCTTTATGCGTCTCCGAATGGAAGAGAAATGCTGGTAGTTCCGGATGGAGTGGTTACTATGACTTTTGCGGCAGTATACAATCGGGAAGGGAAATATTTGGAAGTACCGTCCAGTGTGAAAGAAATTAAAGGCAATTTGGAGGAGTATCGTGATAAAGGCTTCTGGATGATTGTTTTTCCAGGCAGTTATGCAGAAGATTACGCCGAAAAAAGAAATATTAATTATATTTATAAAGGGGAACCTATCCCAACGCCCACGCCGGGGCCGGAGGAACCAACCGATCCAACCCCGACGCCGGGTCCAGGGGAGCCAACCGACCCAACGCCTACGCCAACCCCGCCGGAGCCGGAACAGCCAACTGATCCAACCCCGACGCCAACTCCGCCTGACGGCGGGAATCAGGGAAACGGCGACCCCAACTGCAACCACACGTATAAGGAAACTGAATTGCGCAAAGCGGACTGCCGGGTAGGCGGAGCAGCAGTCTGTGTCTGTGGAAAATGCGGCCATCGGTATATCAAAAGCACGCCTGCGCTGGGACATGACTATGAGGAGCAGATAGAGAAAAAGGCTTCCTTTAAAAGAAACGGAATTACCCGGGATATCTGTATAATCTGCGGAAAAGAGGGAGAAAAAACCAGCATCAGCGGTGTGGAAAAGGTTAAGCTTTCCACTACGGAATTTGAGTGGAACGGAAGCGTAAATAAGCCCTCTGTTCTGGTCAGGGACAGAGCAGGCAGTGAATTGACAGAAGGAGAAGATTATACCGTAGACTTCTCCGGCTGTAAGGCCGGCGTGGGCAGTTACAATGTGAAGGTAAACTTTCAGGGAGATTATACAGGAACTGTAAACAGAAGCTATAAGGTTTACCCGAAAGCAACCTCGATTACAAAAGTGACAAGAAAATCGAAGGGATTTACCCTGAAATGGAAAAAACAGACGAAAGAGGCTGACGGATACGAGCTTCAGTATTCTACAAGCAAAAATTTCACCAAAAAAACGACTAAGACAGTTCTGGTAAAGAAAACCAAAACCACCAGCAAGACTGTCAGCAAGCTGAAAGCAAATAAGAAATACTATCTCAGAATCCGTACCTATAAGACCGTAAAAATAAACAATAAATCCAGGAAGCTGTATTCTGGCTGGTCTAAGACGAAAGATGTAAAAACGAAAAAATAGCCTGCTATGCGGTTGCTATCGGGGAAAGATGATGTTATAATCAGAGACATACATTGAGAGTCATTCAGAAAGGAGATTTGCATGAGAAGAAAGAGGCTGGTAGCGGCAGTACTGGTGATTGTCATGGGAATGTCACAGTTTTCCGTAGCAATGGCGGACAAGAAATCCGATGCGGAGCAGAAGAAGAAAGAGGCGGAAGCCAACCTGAAGTCGAAACAGGGTGAGATTAACAGAATAGAGGAACAGCAGGAGCAGCTGCGCAGCGAGATTAATGAACTGGACGCAGAACTGGTGAACGTTATGATTGAGCTGTCCACACTGGAAGAAGAACTGGCAGTGAAGGAAGATGAGTTAGAGCAGACGAAAGCGGATTTGGAACAGGCCAAGATCGATGAGCAGAATCAATATGACGCCATGAAGCTGCGGATTCGTTTTATGTACGAAAAAGGAGACACTGCAATGCTGACCAGTCTGCTGGAATCCGGAAGCATTGCGGATCTGCTGAACCGGGTGGAGTACGTCAATGAGGTTTATTCCTATGACAGAGAACTTCTGACAGAATATCAGAATACCAAGGATCAGGTGGCAGCGTTAGAGAAACAGCAGGAAGAAGAGATTCAGGCCCTTGAAGTAAAACATCAGGAATATCAGGTGGCAAGGGAGAATTTCGAGACGACGATTGCGCAGAAGAAAGATGAAGTAGGAGATTTCCAGAATAAACTGGCGGCAGCCCAGGAGCTTGCAGCCAAATATCAGGATACCATCAATGCTCAGAATACCATTATTGCCCAGGAAAATGAGCGGATTGAGCGGGAACGGAGAGAACAGGAGAGAAGAGAACAGGAGCAGCGTGCCGCAGCAGCTGCGGCAGCTGCTGCAAGCAGAGCCAGCAGCAGCTCAAGCGGCAGTACCAGTGATTCTTCCGGCGGCAGCTCTTCGGACAGCGGTTCCGGCGGCGGAGGCAATAAGAATCCTGGCTACAGTACCGGGGTCAGCGGCAGCGCAGTGGTGAACTATGCAATGAATTTTGTAGGGAATCCTTACGTATGGGGCGGCAAAGACCCTAATACCGGAGCGGACTGCAGCGGATTTACCAGTTATGTGTACGCCCATTTCGGAATCAACATTCCAAGCTATTCTTATTCCCAGCGTTCCGTAGGGCAGGAAGTGAGTTATTCCAACGCCCAGGCAGGAGATTTGATTTGCTATGCCGGACATGTGGCAATCTATATGGGGAATGGGCAGATTGTCCATGCCAAGGGAACGGCATACGGAATCGTAGCTTATGACAATGCAACTTACCGGCCGATTATTACAGTGCGCAGAGTGCTGTAGCATATGGAAGAAAGAAGGAAAGACGATATATGGAAATAAAAACATTGCAGAATGATATGATAGCAGCCATGAAGGCTAAGGATAAAGGCAGAAAGGATGCAATTTCCGCACTGGTTTCTGCCGTGAAGAAAGCGGCCATTGATGAGGGCTGCCGGGAGGATATTCCGGAAGCTTTGGTGGACCGGGTGATTTTGAAGGAGTTAAAGACAGCAAAAGAGCAGCTTGACACCTGTCCGGCAGAGCGGACAGATTTGATGGAGGAATATCAGCTTCGGCATGATGTAATCAAAGAATATGCTCCGGCCCTGATGTCCCGGGAGGAAGTGAAATCTTACATCACGGAGAAATTTGCAGAAGTTGTCGCTACAAAGAACAAAGGTCAGATTATGAAAGCGGTTATGGCAGAATTAAAAGGCAAAGCCGATGGAAAAGTAATTAATCAGGTAGTGGCAGATTTATGCAAATAGGAGTTTGATATGACAATACAGTTACCGGAAAAAGTAAAGTTTATAATTGATACACTGTCAGAGGCAGGCTATGAGGCTTATGCGGTGGGAGGCTGCGTGAGGGATTCCATTCTGGGGCGAAAGCCGGAGGACTGGGATATAACCACTTCCGCTTCCCCGAAGCAGGTGAAAATGCTTTTTCCAAGGACTGTAGATACCGGAATCCGGCATGGGACGGTTACCGTACTCTGCGACAGAGAAGGATTTGAAGTGACCACGTACCGGATTGACGGAGAATACGAGGATAAAAGGCATCCTAAGGAGGTTATCTTTACCTCAGATTTAATTGAAGATTTAAAACGCAGGGATTTTACCATCAATGCCATGGCCTATAATGAGCAGAATGGGCTGATTGACGTATTTGACGGAACAGGAGATCTGAACCGAAAGCAGATCCGCTGTGTGGGAAATCCTGCAGAACGCTTTACAGAAGACGCATTGCGGTTAATGCGGGCCGTAAGATTCGCAGCTCAGCTTGGGTTTACGATAGAAGATAAGACCAGGGAAATGATCCCCTGTCTGGCTCAGAATCTTGCCGAAGTCAGTGCGGAACGGATTCAGACAGAGCTGGTTAAGCTGCTGATTTCCGATCATCCGGAAAAAATGCGTACCCTGTATGAAACTGGAATCACCCGTGTGATTCTGCCGGAATTTGATGCAATGATGGCAACGCCTCAGAACAATCAGCATCATTGTTATAATGTGGGAGAACATACCATAGCGGCTCTGACCCACATCCGGAAAGACAAAACGCTCCGGCTGACCATGCTTTTGCATGACGTGGCCAAGCCTTTGTGCAGAAGTGTGGATGAAGAGGGGATCTATCATTTCTACGGACATCCCAAACAGGGGGCAGAGATGGCGAAGGAGATTCTGCAGCGTTTGAAGTTTGATAACGACACCATCGCTGAGGTGACAACCCTGATTACCTGGCACGATCACAGGCCGCTGTTAGAGGAAGCAAATATTCGGCGCGCCGTTCATCAGATTGGAGCAGAACATTTACCGGCTCTTTTTGAAGTGAAGCGTGCGGATACACTGGCCAAAAATCAGTACAAGCGGCAGGAAAAACTGGATTATCTTGCAGAATATCAGCGGATTTACCAGGAGATTATGGAGAAAAACCAATGCCTGACCCTGAAAGAGCTTGCAGTTAAAGGCGGCGATTTGATAGAACTTGGAATGAAGCCCGGCAAAGAGCTTGGGGAAGCATTAGAAAAGATGCTGCAGCACGTATTGAATACGCCGGAGGACAATACCAGAGAAAAGTTGTTAAAACTGCTGAAAACAGACAGAAAATCAGAATAGAATCCAACCCTTTCACATATGATAGAAAGACACAGGAAATAAGCCTGTGAATATCATGGTGGAGGGGTTTATGTGTATAATCGAGAAAATCTGATTTTGGAACAATATCCTTTTGAAGTGAGGCAGACGGTAAAAGGAAGAGGCGCGCTGATTTGCGATACGGATAAGGGCCTGAAAATATTAAAAGAATATAAGGGCTCTGAAGGAAGGGCAGATTTCCTGTATGGTCTGCTGCAGTTTTTGAAGAATCATGGACAAGAACGGATTGATTGTATCGTAAAGACCGAGGACGCCAAAACCATAGCCAGAGATGTGGACGGAACTGCCTATATGGTAAGAGACTGGTATGAAGGCAGAGAATGCGATACCAAGAGCCGGGACGATATTTTAAAGTCCATCCGGCAGTTAGCCGATATACATAATGTTCTCAGGGAGTTTCCAAAGGAAATGCCAGAGTATCTCCAGGTAAGGGAGCATACCTTACTGGAAGAAAACGAAAGACATACGAGAGAATTGAAAAAAGTCCGCAATTTCATTTTTTCCAGGAAGAAAAAGACGGATTTTGAGATGGAATTTTTAAAAAGTTTTGATCAGTTTTACAAAGAAGCCATGGACGTGGTGAAGCTGCAGCAGCAGGAACTTAAGAGGGCAAAAGAAGAAGGCGTAAAAGAGGGCATTTACGGAATCTGCCACGGAGACTACAATCAGCACAACGTACTGTTTTCCAGGCAGGGAATAGCAGTGCTGAATTTTGAAAAAGCCTCTTATGATATCCAGGTGTCGGATCTTGGTAATTTTATGCGCAAAATTATGGAAAAGCATAACTGGAATATGGGCCTGGGCATGGATATGCTGAACGCATACCATAAAGTCAGGGCTTTAAGTGAACAGGAGATGAAGCAGCTCTATATCCGGCTTGCGTATCCGGAAAAATTCTGGAAAATTGCAAATCATTATTTTAACGCCAGTAAAGCCTGGGTGTGCGGGAGGAATCTGGAAAAGCTGGAGAAATTCATTTCCCAGAACGAAGCCAGGGAGAATTTCCTGCATTTGATGTCTTAATACTGCAGAGAAGGAATGATTTTTCAAATACGCGCTAGGGAGGGATTAGGATGCAAAAGAGAAACAGACGTTTTGTATTTATAGCGGCATGTCTGATACTGCTGCTGGCCGGATGCGGAGGCCGGGGAGGAAAGATTACCGACGGCAGGGAGTCCCTGAAGGGAAAAGAGGACAGCTATATTGAGGAAGTGGAAATTCTGAAAGAAACGGATAAGCTGTATATCGTTACAGCCATTGATTCGGATCGGAGCGTTATCACGCTGCAGGACTGGGAAACCACAAGGGAAAAGCCGTTTAACTACACCGGCGCAACGTATTTTAAAGGAAAATACGGAGATAACCTGACCGTGAATCAGATTTCCGTGGGAGAACTGGTAACAGTGGAGCGAAGAGGGGAAACCCTTGTGAATGTTCAGATTTCCGATGAGGTATTTTCCTATGATGATCTGTATCATTTTACCCTGGATTTGTCCAAACAAACCCTGAGCGTAGGGGGAAGCACCTATTTTTTTGACGATAAAGTATCCGCTTATCACGGAAACAGCAAGATATCCCTGTCGGAAATCAGCGAACAGGACACCATCTGCCTGCGGGGAATTGACAAGCAGATTTATACCATTCAGGTGTTGGCAGGCCACGGAACCGTAGCCTTGAAAAACACCGATATTTTTCAGGGCGGCTACATCACCATTGGAAACATGATTTCCATGAAAATTGTTCCCCAGATGAGAATTGAAGTGGCAGAGGGCACCTATCTTCTGACGGTTGCCAACGACGGCTACGGCGGCAGCCGGGAAATTACCGTGGAAGCCAACCAGGAAACGGCTGTGGATTTGAATGAGCTGAAAGGGGAAGGCCCCAAATCCTGTCAAATTCAGTTTAAGGTGGAGCCTGCAAACACAGAAGTATATCTGGACGGCCAGAAAATCGACATCAGCAAAGCTGTGGAAGTCCGCTACGGCACCCACCGCCTGACTGCGAAAGCCGAAGGCTACGAAGAATGGAGCCGGACTCTGATTGTCAATTCCAAAACAGCGGAGCTTACCATTAAACTGACCGATAAAAGCTCAGATGAAACGATCTCCACCTCGAATCCGCCCGGCAATAATAATAGCAATAACAATAATAATAGTAATAACAATAATAATAGTAATAACAATAATAACAACAATAACAGAAACAATAATACCAACAAAAATAACAACACCAACAATAACAATAATAATAGTAATAACAACAATAACAATAACAGTAATAACAACGTAACCAGCGGAAATGCCGCCAGACGCTAAATCGAAAGAGATGCTGGCAGTATATTGGCTGCGCATGGAACTGCCGGATTGCCCTTTTACAACCAAACAGGGCAATCCGGCAGTTCCTGTGTGCAAAAAAAGAGACCCGTCCGGTGCGGAAACCAAAAATCTTCCGCCCAAAACCCGGAATTTTCCCCAAAAAACAGTTGAGAAATTCCCCCTCTTGAAGTATGATAAAAGCAGCAGATTTTCACCCATGCATGTTGCATGAAATCATCGCGGCCTGACCCGCCGCACTGCAGAAACAATAACGAGGAGGATTAAAATGGATTACAAAGAAATGTATCAGGAGTGGTTAAATAACCCATATTTTGATGAAGCCACAAAAGCAGAGTTAAAAGGAATTGCAGAAGATGAAAAAGAGATAGAAGAGCGTTTTTATATGGATCTGGAGTTCGGCACTGCAGGACTCCGCGGCGTGATTGGAGCAGGCACCAACCGGATGAATATCTATACGGTGCGAAAGGCAACCCAGGGATTGGCAAATTATATTGCGTCGGTAAACGGACAGGCCAAAGGAGTGGCAATCGCTTACGATTCCCGGAGAATGTCGCCGGAATTTGCAGATGAAGCGGCTCTTTGCCTGGCGGCAAACGGAATTAAAGCTTATGTGTTTGAATCCTTAAGGCCTACCCCTGAATTGTCTTATGCCGTTCGTAAGCTGGGATGTATTGCAGGAATCAATATTACCGCAAGCCACAATCCTCCCGAATATAACGGATATAAGGTATATTGGGAGGACGGCGCCCAGATTACCCCGCCCCACGACAAGGGAATTATGGATGAGGTGAAGAAAGTTACAGATTATGCCACCGTAAAGACCATGAATAAGGCCGAAGCAGAGCAGGCAGGACTTTACACTGTCATTGGCAGCGACATTGACGATCCGTATATTGAAGAGTTAAAGAGCCTGGTTCTGCGCCAGGATTGCATTGACGCCGTGGCAAAAGACATGAAGATCGTATATTCTCCGCTGCATGGAACCGGAAATATTCCGGTGCGCCGGGTGTTAAAGGAACTTGGATTTGAACATGTTTATGTGGTGCCGGAGCAGGAGCTGCCCGACGGCGAATTCCCCACGGTAAGCTACCCCAATCCGGAATCAGAAGAAGCGTTCCAGTTAGGCTTAAAGCTTGGCAAAGAAGTGGATGCAGATCTGATTCTTGCCACAGACCCGGACGCTGACCGTCTCGGCGTGTATGTGAAAGATTCCAAGACAGGAGAATACCACAGTCTTACCGGCAATATGTCAGGCTGTCTCATCGGTGATTATGTAATCAGCCAGAGAAAAGAAAAAGACGGACTTCCGGCAGACGGAGCCTTTGTGAAATCCATCGTTTCCACCAACATGGCAGATGCCATTGCAAAATATTACGGAATCGAATTGATTGAAGTGCTCACCGGATTCAAATTCATCGGCCAGAAAATCCTGGAATTTGAAAACACCGGAAAGGGAACCTATCTCTTCGGTATGGAAGAGAGCTATGGCTGCCTGACCGGCACTTACGCAAGGGACAAGGATGCAGTTGTGGCTTCCATGACCTTATGTGAAGCGGCTGCATATTACAAGACCAAGAACATGACCTTATGGGATGCCATGATTGCCATGTATGAGCGTTACGGATACTACAAAGATGATGTGAAGGCAATCACCTTAAAGGGAATCGAAGGATTAGAGAAGATTCAGGAGATTATGAATACTTTAAGGGAGAATACGCCGAAGGAAATCGGCGGATACCAGGTAGTGTCTGCAAGGGATTATAAGAAGGATACCATTCAGAATATGGCAGACGGCAAGGTAACGCCCACCGGGCTTCCCTCCTCCAATGTACTGTATTATGATTTGACAGAAGATGCATGGGTATGCGTCAGACCTTCCGGAACAGAACCGAAAGTGAAGTTCTATTATGGCGTAAAAGGGACTTCCCTGTCGGATGCAGATGAAAAATCTGAACAATTAGGGAAAGAAGTGCTTGCAATGATTGACAAAATGCTGTAAAACATATATAATCCTTAAATGTGTGGTTTAGGATATAAAGAAAAGAAATAAGACATTACTTTGACAGATATAGGGCCACAATAATTTAAACATATAGAATCCAGAGGAGGAATTTTGTCATGAACAAAGCAGAATTAATTGCAGCAATGTCTGAAAAAACGGAATTATCCAGAAAAGATGCAGAGAAAGCGCTGAAAGCTTTCACTGATGTAGTTACAGAAGAACTGAAAAAAGGAGAGAAAATTCAGTTGGTCGGCTTTGGAACTTTTGAAGTTTCTGAGCGTGCAGCAAGAACCGGAAGAAACCCGCAAAGCGGCAAAGAGATGGTAATTCCGGCTTCTAAAGCGCCGAAATTCAAGGCAGGAAAAGCGTTAAAAGACATGATTAATGCATAGTCAGTTTATGACATGGTTAAGGACTCTCTGAAACACACACAGAGAGTCCTTTTTTCTCTTTCTGTTTTTGGAAAGGAGTGAGAGAAACATGAGACTTGATAAATATTTAAAGGTTTCCCGTCTGATTAAACGGCGGACGGTGGCCAATGAAGCCTGCGACGCAGGCAGAGTGTCAGTCAATGGGAAAGTGGCAAAAGCCTCCCAGGACGTGAAAGCAGGCGATATCATTGAGATTGGATTCGGAACTAAGAATGTAAAGGTAGAAGTATTGGCAGTCCAGGACACCAGCAGGAAAGAAGAAGCCAAAGAATTATTCAAATATCTGTAATCCCAGGCATAAAATACAGCCTCCTTCATATATTTAAAAAGGACATCCATATGGTCCCGGAAATATGGAAGGAGGTTTTAATATGGAAGAAAGAGCGGCGGGCCACAGCCATAAGATTGTGATATCCAACCGGAAAAACGGGGTGTTGAACGGAGTCATTGACGTGCTTTCCTTTGATGTGGGAGAGATTCTTCTGGAAACGGAAATGGGAATGCTGATGATCAAAGGAAATGATCTTCACGTAAACCGCCTGACACTGGAAAAGGGAGAGATAGATATCGAAGGGAAAATCGACAGTTTTACCTATTCTGATGTAAAATCTTCCGCAAAACAGGGCGAATCTTTTCTGGGAAGACTGTTTAAGTGATGAAAGTGAGCCCGGAGATCTTAAAGGAAGCAGATGTATTGATGGCCTCTTTCTTTACTGGAATGATACTTCTGTTTGTGTACGATCTGCTTCGGATTATGCGGCGTCTGGTTTCCCATAAAAGCTGGGTGACAGGAGCGGAAGACCTGTTGTTCTGGATCGGGAGCGCGGTTGCGCTTTTTGCCATGCTGTATCGGGAAAACAGCGGCTACATCAGGGGATTTGTCATAGGCGGAGTTGTGGCGGGGATGGTGTTTTATAACTTGCTGTTAAGCCGGTGGGTGGTGAAAGGAAGCGTATTTTTGCTGGAAAAAATCCTGTTTCTGGTCAGCAGGCCCATGGTGTGGACAGCCCGTTTGCTGAAAGGCCCCCTGGGGCGTCTGAAAAAGATGCTGAAAAAAGTCTTACGGTTTTGGAAAAAACAATTGAAAAAACTATGGAAAGCAGTTAGAATAGGATTATGTAAATTATAGGAACATGGAACACAGAAAGGCAGTAGCATGGGAAAACGTGAGAGAGCGCGCAAATCCAGCGCAGAGAGAACCCGAATGCGGAGAAGAAGGAAGCAGAATAAGTCCAGCATGATATGCATCACGTTGATTGTGCTGACCTTAATCGGGGTGATGTCGGTTCAGATTACCTCGGTGTATGAGAGGAACCAATCTTACTTAGCCCAGGAAACGGAGCTGCAGTCCCAGTTGGAATCCGAAGAGCAGCGGAAGAAAGAACTGAAAGAATATAAGAAATACGTAAATACCAGAGAATACATAGAGCAGGTGGCCAAGACCAAATTAGGACTTGTATATTCCAATGAAATTATTTTCAAGGAGAGGAAATCCTCCGGAAAATAAACCATCATGAATCAGGAGATGAAGCATGATTGTGAATTTCCTAAAATGCTTAAGCCCCTTAGAATCGCCATAAGCAGTGGTTCTAAGGGGCTTTTTGTCTAAAAGTTTTTGAAAACTCGTCCCGGGTTTGACAAACATTTCAGCCGCTTCTTTTTATAATAACTCCTGCACGTCCGGCAAAGAGGAAACAGCCGGATAAAAAAGGAGGACGAATCATGAAACAGACGAGATGGAAAGAAATCATATTATACGGAGTGGCTATGGCAGTGTCAAAGGGAGCGTTTGCCGGGTGTTATCCATTGATACCGGGATTTTTTGCAGCCTGTTATCTGGAGGAAGTCAACCGTACCCTGCTGCTGATTTTCAGCATGTTCGGAATGACGCTGTTTATCCCGGTGCAGGCCATGGCAAAATATATGACGGCGCTTTTTGTAACCGCTGCAGTGATCAAGCTGGTGGAGTGGGCCAACAAAAGCTGCCGTACTTACATCGGCGCAGGCGCAGCCGGGATTAGCGTGTTTCTTGTGACTCTGGCGGGAGAATTGCTGCAGGTAAGGAACCGGGCCATCGTATGGATGGGGCTTTTGGAATCTGTTCTGGTATTTGGAATGGTTCTGGCGCTGACGCCCCTGCTTCACCAGTTTTTAGAAGGGACGTTTTTTTCCTCCGGCGGCAGAAGAGAATCCGGTCAGATTGCGCCGGAACACGGAGAGAAGCTTGAGACTTACGCTAAATCCTTTAACGGGCTTTCCCAGATATTTTCCCAGATGGAAAGTTTTAAAAGCAGTTTTGAGCCGGAGGAAATGGGCAGAATGCAGCAGGAAATTGCCGGTAAAATCTGCATGTCCTGCGATCAGTGCGCCATTTGCTGGCAGGAGGAAAACAGCCCCATGTTCGAGGTGTTTTACCGTCTGTTCCATTCAATAGAAAAGCGGGGAGGGGCAAAGGAGGAAGTGAATCAGGAGCTGGCGGACTACTGCCCCTATTCTGACAGCATTATAGAAGAGGCGGTGGAAGTGTTTGAGAAGGCCAAGCTGAATCTGGCCTGGTATAACCGGCTGCTGGAAAACCGCGGAGTGATAGCGGAACAGTTAGACGCCATGGCCTACATTATGGAAGACTGCGCCAAAGAGTACAGAGACATCAGCCGTAAGGAGGGAAAACTGCTTGGGTCAGTGCGGTATAGGATGAAGGAGCGGGGAATTACCGCCAGGGAAATCCGCCTCTACGAGAGAAGAAACGGAAAGCTGTCACTGCAGATGCAGGCATGCTCCAAATGGGGAAACTGCGTATCGGTAAAGGAATTGGCCAAGGCGGTAAGCCAGGGACTGCATCGGGATATGGCCCCCGGAAAATACGTCCGGTCCATGGTTGGAAAGGAAGAAAGCTTCCTTACCTTTGAAGAAGATACGCTGTTTCACACCCTGCAGGGGGTGGCAAGGCTGACCAAAGACGACGCCCAGGTGTCCGGGGACAGTTTTTCCTTTCTGGAACTGGACGGAGGAGAATGCGTAATGGCATTGTCAGACGGGATGGGTTCCGGAATCCGTGCTTGTAAGGAAAGCGAAATGGTGATAGAGTTAATAGAGAAGTTTTTGGAAGCAGGGTTTCGGAAAGAGACAGCCATTCGGATGATGAATTCCGCCATGGTAATCCAGGGGGAAGAGGGAATTTTTTCCACAGTGGATCTGGCGTCGATGGACTTGTATACCGGGATGTGTGAGTTTTATAAAATCGGCGCAGCGGCTACCTTTATCAAACGGGGGGAAGCGGTGGAATGCATTTCCTCCGGAAGCCTTCCGGCCGGTATGTTCCATCAGCTTGAAATCGACAGAGCCAGCCGGCAGCTCCAGAACGGAGATTTCGTAATTCAGGTGACAGACGGCGTACTGGATGATCTGCACGTTCCGGAGCCGGAAGAGGCGTTTCGGGAAATTCTGGAGGGCATTCGGACGAATAATCCGGAGCAGATGGCAAAGCAGACGTTGGAGCAGATTTTATTATTTACGGCAGGAAAGGTGCCGGATGACATGACAGTGTTAGTCAGCGGAATCTGGGAAAAATAAGACATTGCGCCAAAAAGGTTTATTGACCTTTCAGAACGTAAGAGTATGGAAAAACAGGGAGAAACAGATGAGAAGGAAGATATCAGAATTTATGCAGAAGCATCATATGGCAGAAGAAGGGGACTGTATTCTGGCTGCCGTGTCCGGCGGGGCAGATTCCCTTTGCCTGCTGCTGATTCTGCTGAACTTGCAGCAGACCATGAAATTCCGGCTGTGCGCCGTACATGTGGAACATGGAATCCGGGGAGAGGGCAGCAGGGCGGACGCCCTTTTTGTGGAAAACTTCTGCAAAGAACATCAGGTGCCCTGCCGGGTGTTTCACTGCAATGCACTGGAATATTCCAGGAAGCATAAAATGACAGTGGAGGAGGGAGCAAGGAACTTGCGGTATGGATTTTTTGATCAGGCAGCCGGAGAATTCGGCGCAGATAAGATTGCAGTGGCCCATAACCGGAATGACTGTGCGGAAACCATGCTGTTCCATCTGGCCCGGGGAACCGGCCTTAAGGGGATGTGCGGCATTCTGCCGGTGCGGGGAAAGATTATCCGGCCTCTTTTGTGTGTGCAGCGGAGGGAAATTGAAGCGTATCTGGCGTCTGTCCGGCAGCCCTTCTGTATGGATAAGACCAATGAGGAACTGGACTATACCAGAAACAGGCTGCGCCGTCAGGTATTTCCCGTTCTGGAGGAAGTGAACAGCCAGGCGGTGGTCCATATGAATCAGGCGGCGGAGCTGTCGGCGGAAATTCTGGAGCTGATGGAGGATTTAACCAGAGAGGCCCGGAACAAATACGCCCAATGGGAAAAACAGGGCTGCCTTATTTTGGCAGAATTGGGAAAAGAGAGGCCGGTTCTGCAAAAATCCCTGCTGCATCTGATTCTGACAGAACTTGCGGGAGGCGGCAAAGATATTTCCAGCCTGCATGTGCAGAAGCTGCGGGAGCTTTTTGACAGACAGGTGGGAAGATGCCTGGATTTTCCTTATGATATAAGGGCAGAGCGTGTGTATCAGGGGATAATTCTGCGAAAATGCACCGGGGAAGAAGGGCGGAAACAGAATTTCCCGGAGCTTACCGCCCGGGGCTTCTGGCAGATTCCCGGGTATGGATATGAAATACGCACCCGATTAATAGAAAAAAATTTTCAAAATGAAGAAATTCCCAAAAAGATGTATACGAAATGGATGGATTATGATAAAATAAAAGGCACCATGCAATTAAGAACACGTCAGGAACAGGATTTTCTGGTGCTCGGCCCCGACGGCAGAAGAAAAAAACTGAAAAAATATTTCGTGGATGAGAAAATACCCAGACAGGAACGGGATCGCATTCTGCTTCTTGCAGACGGCAGCCATATTCTCTGGGTGATAGGATACCGCATCAGCGAAGAGATTAAAGTGACTGAACACACCAGAAGAATTCTTGAGATACAGGTAGATGGAGGAACGGCCTATGAGTGAAAAAATCCGTATATTAATATCAGAAGAAGAAGTGGAAAAAAGAATTTGTGAAATGGGAAAAGAGATTAGTGAATATTATAAAGGGGAGGAAGTTCATCTGGTCAGTGTCTTAAAAGGCGGCGTATTTTTTACCTGCCAGTTGGCGAAGAGGCTGTCAGTGCCGGTCTCCCTTGATTTTATGTCCGTGTCCAGTTATGGAAACGACACCAAATCCAGCGGCGTGGTGAAAGTCATCAAGGATCTGGACGAGGCGATTGAAGGGAAACATGTGCTGGTGGTGGAAGATATTGTGGATTCCGGCAGAACTTTGAGCTATTTACTGGAAAATTTGAAAAGCAGGAAGCCGAAGAGCCTGAGACTGTGCACGCTTTTGGATAAACCGGAGCGCCGGGTGACAGACGTGCATGTGGACTACACCGGATTTGCTATTCCGGATGAGTTCGTAGTGGGTTACGGCCTTGATTATATGCAGCATTACCGAAATCTTCCCTATGTGGGAGTCGTAGAATTAGAGGATGAGACAGCTAAATAAGCGGTCAGGTCCGAAACAGAATATCAGTAAAATTTGCAGACATTAAGAGAGGAGGGCATAAGAGAGTATGAATGCACAGAAACGCAACCGGGCATTTGGATTGTACATTGCAGTAATTTTAATCCTGGCATTGCTCTGGGTGCTGCGGGACAATTCTTCCGGTTTTGGACAGAATTCATTATATACTTATGCGCAGTTTGAACAGGATTTAAAAAGTGAAAATGTGGTGTCGGTGATTATTTCCCAGAACCGGGAAGTACCCACCGGCCAGGCAGATGTGACGCTGAAAGGAGATTCCGGCAGCGGCGGCGCCAGGGTTTTGTATGTGTCGGATATCAATACCCTGCAGGAGACCATGAAATCTTATGATTTTGCAGATTATGTGGTGAAGGAAATGCCGGAGGAAAACTGGCTGATTTCCATACTGCCCACATTGATTTTGTTTGCCGTGCTGTTTGTGTTTTATATTATGATGACCAATCATGCGTCGGCGGCTTCCGGCGGCGGAAATAAAATGATGAATTTCGGAAAAAGCCGGGCCAAAATGACTACTGATGAGAACAAGAAGGTGACGTTCGGAAGCGTTGCGGGACTGAAAGAAGAAAAAGAAGAATTAGAGGAACTGGTGGACTTCCTCCGGGCGCCCAGAAAATATACCAAACTGGGAGCAAGAATTCCCAAAGGAGTGCTTTTGGTGGGCCCTCCCGGAACCGGTAAAACACTTCTGGCAAAGGCGGTGGCAGGCGAGGCGGGAGTGCCTTTTTTCAGCATTTCCGGTTCAGATTTTGTGGAGATGTTTGTAGGTGTGGGAGCGTCCCGCGTCCGTGATTTGTTTGAAGACGCCAAGAAAAATGCGCCCTGTATTGTGTTTATCGACGAGATTGACGCAGTGGCAAGACGCAGAGGCACTGGAATGGGCGGCGGCCACGATGAAAGAGAACAGACATTGAATCAGCTTTTGGTGGAAATGGACGGCTTCGGCGTCAACGAGGGAATCATCGTAATGGCGGCTACCAACCGTGTGGATATTTTAGACCCTGCCATTATGCGTCCCGGCAGATTTGACCGGAAGGTTCATGTGGGAAGGCCGGACATCGGCGGAAGAGAAGAGATTTTAAAGGTGCATGCCCAAAACAAGCCGTTGGGCGATGATGTGGATTTAAAGCAGATTGCCCAGACCACTGCAGGTTTTACAGGTGCGGATCTGGAGAATCTTTTGAATGAAGCGGCAATCTATGCGGCGAAAGAGGACCGGGCCTATATCATACAGGGTGATATCCGCAAGTCATTTGTAAAAGTGGGAATCGGGTCTGAGAAGCGGAGCCGGATTATTACAGAGAAAGAAAAGCGGATTACTGCTTACCATGAGGCGGGCCATGCGATTCTGTTCCATGTGCTGCCGGATGTGGGGCCGGTGTATTCCGTGTCCATCATTCCTACGGGAATCGGCGCGGCAGGATATACCATGCCTCTGCCGGAACGTGAAGAGATGTTTAACACCAAGGGGCGGATGCTGCAGGAGATTATTGTGGATCTGGGCGGAAGAGTGGCGGAAGAACTGATTTTTGATGATATTACCACAGGCGCTTCCCAGGATATCAAGCAGGCCACCGGCGTGGCGAAAGCCATGGTAACGAAATACGGAATGTCAGAGCATGTGGGACTGATTAATTATGATAATGACGACGATGAAGTCTTTATCGGCAGAGATCTGGCTCACACCAGAGCTTACGGAGAGAATATTGCCGGAGTGATTGATCAGGAAATCAAGCGCATTATCGATGAGTGCTATCAGAAATCCAAAGATATTTTAATGGAACATGAGAAGATTCTTCACAAATGCGCAGATCTCCTTCTGGAGAAAGAAAAAATCAGCCGGGATGAGTTTGAAGCGCTGTTTGAAGGATGAATTGTGCAAAATGACGGTAAATCCCCCAGGGGATAGGAAAAAGGTACTGTGCAAAACATATAGAAACGGGCTGCAATTTTTCTGAAGTTTGTGCACACTTATTGGGAAAAATATGGTACTATAATTAACGTAAAAACCCCCCAATACATTATATAGTTTTTGCTATACCCCATAGTAAAAATACCTTCTCCTAAAAAGGCAGCCGTAACAAGCTGCCTTTTTAATTCACAGGAATATCACAGGAGGAATGTCAGCAGGGCTGACGGGCACTCATCACCGCGAGCAGGGAAAATGAGTCCTGTTCAAGCATCATAAAAAATTGAGAGGTCATGCCATGAGTAAATATTCGATTTATGAATTGAATCAGAGACAGCAGTATATGATGCAGATGCGTCCATTGCTGCGGAAACATGCGTTGTTTTCGGATGGAACCAGGGATTACAGAAATCCTCCGGAACCAGGTGAGAATGAGAAAGTGACATTGACATTCCGCACAGCCAAAAATAATGTGGATATTGTATGGCTGTGCACTGAATCAGGCAAGATTCCCATGGAAAAGCAGGAAACCCGGGGCGAATTTGATTATTACCGGACGGAAGTGGGGCTTGGGACGGCAGAATACCGTTATCATTTTGAAATAGCCACAGGAATGCTCCATTGCTATTATGATCGTATGGGCGTGACTCCCCAGGTGCGGCCGGAATATTCTTTTGTGATTGTGCCGGGATTTTCTACGCCGGACTGGGCCAAGGGAGCGGTTATGTATCAGATCCTGGTGGATCGGTTCTGTAACGGCGATCCTTCCAATGATGTGAAAACCAATGAATATTACTATATTAAAGTTTACAGTCAGCAGGTGGAGGACTGGGATAAATGTCCGGCAGATTTCGGCGTGGGAGAATTTTACGGTGGGGATTTGGCCGGTGTAATGAAGAAAATGGATTATTTGCAAAATCTGGGCGTGGAGGTGCTGTATTTTAATCCATTGTTTGTTTCGCCTTCCAACCATAAATATGACATTCAGGACTATGACTACATCGATCCTCATTACGGCGTTATTATCGAGGACGGCGGAGAAGAACTGCAGCCGGGGGAGACGGATAATGCCAGAGCCACCAGATATATCAAACGGGTTTCCAACGTTGAGAATCTGGAAGCCAGCAACGAGCTGTTCGCCTGCCTGGTGGCGGAAGCCCATAAGCGGGGAATGCGGGTGATTCTGGACGGTGTGTTTAATCACTGCGGCTCCTTCAATAAATGGCTGGACAGAGAGCTGATTTATGAAAAAGAAGTAGGTTATGCCACAGGAGCATTTATATCGGCAGACAGCCCTTACCGTGATTTTTTCCAGTTTCACGATGAAAACTGCTGGCCCTACAACCGCACCTATGACGGATGGTGGGGGCATGATACGCTGCCAAAGCTGAATTATGAGGGTTCCCAGGAATTGTATGATTATATTCTGGATATTGGCAGGAAATGGGTTTCCCCACCCTACAATGTGGACGGATGGCGCCTGGACGTAGCGGCAGACCTGGGGCATTCCATGGAATTCAACCACCAGTTCTGGCGGGATTTCCGCAAGGCAGTCAAGGAGGCGAATCCCCAGGCCATTGTACTGGCGGAGCATTACGGAGATCCGGTGGAGTGGCTGCGGGGCGACCAGTGGGATACGGTGATGAATTACGATGCCTTTATGGAGCCGCTGACCTGGTTTTTAACCGGAATGGAGAAGCACAGTGACGGATATCGGCAGGATATGCTGGGGAATTTCCAGAATTTTGAAGGGGCCATGAATTATTATATGACCCGTTTTATGACGCCGTCTCTGCAGTGCGCCATGAATGAGCTGTCTAATCATGATCATTCCAGATTTCTGACCCGCACCAACCATAAAGTGGGCCGCGTCAATAACCTGGGAAGCGCGGCGGCAGGGGAGGAAGTAAATAAGGGGGTTATGAAAGAAGCAGTTGTGGTTCAGATGACCTGGCCTGGGGCGCCTACCATTTATTACGGAGATGAAGCCGGAGTGGTGGGATTTACCGATCCGGATAACCGCAGGACGTATCCCTGGGGAAAAGAAGATCAGGAATTACTGGATTTCCACCGGGATATCATTCGGATACACAAGAGATATGACGCGCTGAAAACCGGTTCTCTGAAGTTTTTGGGCGGGGATTATCAGGTGATGTGCTATGGACGTTTTAACAGGCGGCAGCAGTTTATCATTATTATCAATAATGATTATGTGGAGCGGGAGATGGAGTGGAGAGTCTGGCCGGCAGGTCTGGAACGGGAGACCAGATTAGAACGGATTATGTTTACCCAGCCGGAGTCTTATTCTCTGGAATCTGTTATTTACGAGGTGCGAAACGGGCGGATGAAACTGTCTCTTCCCCCCAACTGCGCAGTGATTCTGAAAAATATCGGAAAAGGCGGCATGCAGTTGAATATATAATTATCTGAAATTTCCCACAGGCAATTAATTTGCTGCTAAAATAAAAAATGATCTTGCAAGGGGAAAAATCATATGCTATAATACAACATGGCTGAGGAAATCAGGGCATATGATTTTTTCCCATTATGGATGGATTCCCGAGTGGCCAAAGGGGGCAGACTGTAAATCTGTTGGCACCGCCTTCGAAGGTTCGAATCCTTCTCCATCCATTCTACTAATTGAATAATGTTATGCCGCAGTGGCGGAACTGGCAGACGCGCAGGACTTAAAATCCTGTGGTGGCGACATCGTACCGGTTCGATTCCGGTCTGCGGCATTTGTGTGAAGTGCTTTAAATCCTTATAAATTAAGGGTTTGGGGCATTTTTCTTTTTGGGAAGAAGAAAACATTAGATTAAATTCTCCGGAATAGTATAGTATTTAGTGAATAACGCAACTTTTCTGGCCGCAAAAATGGCTGCAACGCTTGATTCCACAAGCAAAATAATATATAATATCATAAATTGATGCATTGGCATAAAAACAGTACGTGGTGATTCCAATGGGAAAGTTATTTCCGTGATTAGAAAATGTGATTTCTAAATTATGTATTTTACAAAAAAAGGGTGGTGATACGGATGAAATCTTCTCCTTTGAGTATTATTGCGATTAAAACGATACTACTGAGCATTTTTGGACTATGTACACTTCCATTTTTAGCCATTATTGTGCAATATATAGATTCTGTCACTGGATTTAGTAAAGGGCAAGGTTATCATACAGAAAGTAGTGCATATATTTTCGAAACGCCTTTAATCTTTATTTTAGTTGTACTATGCATTAATATTTTATTGGGGGTTATATATTTGATTCATGTTCATGTTAAAGAAAAGTGAGGCGGAACGGTATGTAATGGGCCTGTCGGTGAATGCTGATTTTTAGGCTCTGAATTTTAAAATACGAATCTCTCATAGAAATCAGTGTTTTTCATAGCTGATCTTTTGTGGGGATTCGTATTTTTTCTTTTTGTACGGATGTTTTTGCTTGCCCCGGCATAGAGCCGATGATACAATAAAATCAACAGAGTTTCAAAAGGAGATGAAAAAGTATGGGAATTTATGTCAACCCGGGAAATATTCCGTTTCGGGAGTCCCGATGTTCCAGGATATATATTGACAAAAGTATGTTGATCGCAAAGGTAAATGCGGTGTGCAGAACGGAGAGAAAGTGTATATGCGTCAGCCGCCCGCGCCGTTTCGGCAAATCCATGGCCGCAAATATGCTGGCAGCCTACTATAGCTGCGGCTGTGATTCGGCAGAGCTGTTTGCGGGGTTAAAGATTGAGAAGGAACAGAGTTTTCAGGAGCATCTGAACCGTCATTATGTAATCAGGATTGATGTTCAGCGTTTTCTGGAATCGGAAAAAGAGCTGGATTCATTTATCGGAGATATGGAAAGAAGCGTGGTAGCGGAATTGCTCGAAGAGTTTTCGGAATACAAAGGGTTTGATTCAGACAGCCGGTTAAAAACTGCGCTTGACCAGATTTTTATTCAGTCCCAAAAGGGATTTATTTTTATTATTGATGAGTGGGACTGTGTGTTCCGGATTGCCAGAAACCGCAAAGAAATGCAGAAAGAATATCTGGATTTTTTGCGGGGGCTTTTTAAAGGAGCTGATTATACAGAACTGGTTTATATGACGGGTATCCTGCCCATTAAGAAATACGGGGAGCACTCTGCGATCAATATTTTTGATGAATATTCCATGATTTCTCCCAAAAATCTGGGAGAATATTTTGGCTTTACGGAAAAGGAAGTATATGATGCCTGCAGACAGCAGGGCATGGATTATGCAGAGGTGGAAAGATGGTATGACGGATACCGCGTGGGAAAATTCCATATCTATAATCCAAAATCTGTGGCGGATGCACTGACCTGGGAAGAAATTCAGAGTTACTGGACAGGGACGGAAACTTATGAGGCGCTGAAGGTTTATATAGATTTGAATTTTGACGGTCTGAAGGAGGCTGTTACGGCAATGTTGGGGAATGGCCGGTGTGTGATTGATCCTACCACATTTCAGAATGATATGACCACATTCCGGACCAGGGACGATGTGCTGACGCTTCTGGTGCATCTTGGCTATCTGACCTATGAGAAGGAGACCAGTCAGGTATTTATCCCCAATCGGGAGATTGAGCAGGAGTTTATGCGGGCGGTGAAAGTAGGGGGATGGGATGGCGTGATTCAGTCTTTGAACCGTTCACAGGAGCTTTTGGAAAGCACATGGGCGTTGGATGGGGCCGCAGTGGCAGAAGGGATGTCGGCCATTCACAGTGAGACTTCCTCTGTTTTAAAATATAATCAGGAAAGTTCACTTACCTCCGCGGTGCTTATGGCATATTACAGTGCGAAAATATATTATCTCAATCCCATTCTGGAGCTTCCGTCCGGGAAAGGCTTTGCAGACGTGGTTTACCTGCCGAAGCGGAATACAGAATATCCGGCGCTGGTAATTGAGCTGAAATGGGATAAGACGGCCAGCGGGGCAATCCGCCAGATCAAAGAGAAGAAATATGCATCCTGGATTGAGGGCTATGCTGGGGATATCCTTTTGGTGGGAATTAACTATGAAAAAGAAACGAAGGTTCATGAATGCATCATTGAAAAATATGTAAAAACGAATTAGCAATGGCCAATCCCATAAACTGCAGCGTGGGAGCTTACAATGAGAGGAAAGAAAATGGAAGAACGGGAACAAACGCAGACAAGTTTAAAGATACAGAAAACAGAGTGGATTTACAGCCAGATTCAAAAACAGCGGGAAGCAGAGGACGCACTGTTTGAACAAATCCGCCGGGAACAGGACGCATTGAACCGGCTGAACCAGTCCATTGAGAAAAATATGGAGCGGACCAAAGAGGCCAGGAAATATAACCGGGAATTTCAGGAGCATATGGACGCTCAGGTCTATGCCATGTATGGTATTACAGAAGATAAATTACAGGGGATTCAGGAATACCGGAATGCCTATTACCGGGGATGCGCTTTTTCCCTGTTTTTGCTGTCTGTGGTGTTGGTGGCATTGTGCGGCCTTCTCCACGGGTTTCAGTCACAGATATGTCTGTTTATGATTGCTTTTTCCGGAATCGAGGGAACTCTTCTGGCGCAGGAGAAAAAGAGAGGAAAAATTTTGGATACGATCTGCAAACTCCTGTATCTTCTCATGTTTCCCCTTATGATGGTGGTATTTATCTGTTTTGAACTGGGCTATCAGGAATATGATTTGATTCTTCCCTGGCTGTCAGTTTTTGGCATTTGCGTACTGGTGTTTGGCACTGCGGCTTATTTCTGTTACAATCCTTACCGGAAAGAAAAGAAAAAAGCGGGAGAAGCCAGAGATACGCTTCGGGAAATAGAAAGAACCGTCCAAAAAGAAGTGAAGAAGGATCAGAAATCCAGAGAAAAGTCCGAGAAACGGCAGAAAAAATTGCTGGGCCGGGAAGCGGCCAGACAGCAGAAGCAATTGGAAAAAGAGGAAAAACAGAGGCAGAAATTACTGGAAAAAGAGGAAGAACAGAGGCAGAAATTACTGGAAAAGGAAGAAAAGCAACAGCAGGAAGGGTGAAGCTGCTTAAAATGCTGTTACTCCGGCAGTTCTGTACGTATCATAAAACGTTTTCTGTATGGGAAAGCGTGTTTGAAAAATCCTTCCCGCCATTTTTTTACAGATTTTCCCAGTTTTGGAATGGGGCAAATAGCAGATATTATACCAGAGACATTTTGAATCTGAGGTGATAAAACTGAGAAATCATTTGAAAAATCAGACCAGCCCCTATCTTTTGCAGCACGCCGGGCATCCCATTGAATGGTATCCCTGGTGCGAGGAGGCTTTTGAGCGGGCAAAAAAAGAGGACAAACCGATCTTTTTAAGTATCGGCTACAGTACCTGCCACTGGTGCCATGTGATGGCCCATGAGAATTTTGAAGATGAAGAGGTGGCCGAAGAATTGAACCGCCATTTTATTTCTGTTAAGGTGGACCGGGAGGAACGGCCGGACATTGACAGCATTTATATGGCGGCATGTCTGTTGTTTACCGGAAGCGGCGGATGGCCGGTCAGCTTGTTTCTGACGCCGGAGCAGAAGCCTTTTTATGCCGGAACTTATTTCCCAAAGGAGACGGCATACGGCCGGATCGGGTTTTTAGATTTGCTGCGGGCCCTGCACAAACGCTGGGAGCAGGACAGGGAAAAGCTGGCGGAATCTGCAGAAGAACTGATTGGGCAGATGAATAAGGAACAGGATACGGCCAAATCCGGCCTTTCCTGGCAGCATTTATCCCTTCAGGCGGTGCGGCAGTTTAAAGGAAGCTTTGATGAAATTTACGGCGGGTTCGGCGGTGCGCCTAAATTTCCCATGGCTCACAATCTGATGTTTTTAATGGAATATTACCGGGTGAACCGGGACAGGCGGGCCCTGGAAATGGCGGAAAAAACCCTGGTGCAGATGTATCGGGGCGGGATGTTTGATCATATCGGCGGAGGATTTTCCAGATATTCCACCGATCCATATTTTCTGGTGCCTCATTTTGAAAAAATGCTGTATGACAATGCGCTGCTTCTGATGGCCTATACCCAGGCTTATTCTGTCACCGGAAAAGAAATTTACCGGGAAGTGGTCAGGAAAACCGCCCAGTATATTCAGCGTGAAATGACGGCTTCCGGCGGCGGCTTTTACTCTGCCCAGGACGCGGACAGCCAGGGAGAAGAGGGAAAATATTATGTATTTGCCTGTGAGGAGCTCACGTCCCTTCTGGGCAGTTCTGCCGGAAGGAAATTTAATGAGCATTTCAATATTACCAGGGAGGGAAATTTTGAGGGAAAAAGCATTCCCAACCGGCTGAATGCGGAAAATACAGAGGAAATCCTGTGCACCGGCGGAGAAGAAGAGTGCTCCCATACAGAGCCGGAAAGGCTTCTGTCTAAAGTATACGCATACCGGAAACAGAGGTATCAGCTGTTTTTGGACGACAAAATTCTCACTTCCTGGAATGGTCTGATGATAGGGGCTTTTGCCAGAATGTACCGGATGTTCGGACAGGAAAGTTATCTGCGCCAGGCAAAGGCGGCCTGCAGATTTTTGGAAAATCAGAAAAAAGGAGAAGATTCTTTATATGTAAGCTGCCGCAGAGGCCATTGTCAGGGCAAAGGATTTCTGGAAGATTATGCATTTTATGGGTTTGGTCTGATCGAGCTTTACGGCGCCTCATTGGAAAAGAAATACCTGGAACTGGCGGAGCATTACTGCAGCAGGGCCATAGAATTGTTTGCAGATAAGGAAAAGGGCGGTTTTTTTCTCTATGGAGCAGAGAATGAGCCTCTGGTTGCCCCTTCGAAAGAAACTTATGACGGGGCAGTTCCCAGCGGCAATTCCGTGATGGCTTATAACCTGGTAAAGCTGTGGCAGATTACCGGAAAAGAAGCCTGGCGGGAGCAGGCCGCCTGGCAGTTGGATTTCCTTTCCTATTATGCGGAGCAGTATCCGGCGGGACAGAGCTTTTCCCTGCTGGCGGCGCTTTTATACCAGAATCCCCCGGAGCATATCGTAGGCGTTCTGAAAGAAGAGAAGGATTTGAAGAAATTGCAGAAGCTGTATGGAAAAGATGCGGATATTGTGGTGTTTTGGGAAGAAAATGAAAAGTATGAGCGGATCAACAACCGGGCTACTTTGTATCTCTGCAAAGAGGGGAGCTGCAGGCCGCCGGTGAACTTGTAGAGGATGCTGCTGAAATAACGTATGTTATTTTTCAGGGACGCGATAGTTTTCCTCTTGAGAAAAAGCTGACAAAAACCTTCTCTCATGGTACAATGTCAGGGAAAGGCAGGAGGAACTTATGGTAGATAAAACGTTATTTATGGAAACGCTGCGCTCCGTACAGGAGATAGCAAAGGCTTCCCCGGAACCCATGAGCCGGGAGGAGATTCAGGAATATTTTAAGGATATGGAATTATCTTCCCAGCAGCAGGAAATGATTTACCAGTTTTTTCAGAAGCCTCTGGAGGATCAATCTAGTCAGTCCCCGGAGGGGAGCCTGGCGGGGAAAGCTGGACAGTCCCCGGAGGAGAGCCTGGCGGGGGAAGCTGGACAGTCCCCAGAGGGAAGTTTGCCGGGAAAATCCATGAAGGGAACTTCCCAATCCCCGGGCAGCGGAAAGAACGCAGTCCATTCCAGGCATTACCAGATGTATCTGAATGAGATTCATAACATTTCCGATTTATCCCGGGAAGGAATATCTGAGCTGTATCAGAAGCTCCTGGAAGGAGACCGTTTGGCGATTTCTGTTATCTCTGCCCAATGGCTGAAAAAGATTACAACCATTGCCAAAGCCTATGTGACAGGCCGTGCATTGGTGGAAGATTTGGTGCAGGAGGGGAATATGGGCCTTTTACTGGGGATGGAGCAATTACTGGGAGCAAAAAAGCAGCGTCCGGAGCTGTCTTTGGACAGTGACGCCATGGAACAGCAGTTGGAAACTTATGTCCGGGAGGCTATGGAGCAGTACCGTCTTGAAATGGAAGGAACGGATTACGGAGAAAGCGCCCTTCTGGCGAAAGTCAACCTGGTGTATGAAGCCAGAAAGGTGCTGGCAGAGGAGAACGGAACGATTCCGTCCATACGGGAATTAAGCGATTATACGAAAATTCCTGCCGGGGAAATCCGTGACATTATGGCATTGTCCCGGAAAAAGGGAGAACAGCCGTAAAAACACTTTTAGAGAAACGGTAGTTCTGTTTTCACCACCGAAATCTCTGCTGCCGGTACACAAGCAAAATTCCTCTGACGCACAGCTCCAGACACATGGCAAACCAGACGCCGGGCAGTCCCCAGCGCCCCACCAGGGCCACCGAAACTGTCAGCCTTACGCCCCAGATGCTTGCCAGGTTTAACAGGCAGGGAATCAGAGAGTCCCCTGCGCCCCGAAGAGCTCCGGAAGCCACAATGGAGGCGGCATAGAAGGGCTCTGCAAATAATTCAATCCGCAGCGCCAAAGATGCCAGGGTCTGTACCTGCAGATCCGGCGTCAGCATTCGGAAAATCCCAGGGCATATAAAATACATCAGAATTCCGGCAAGGGTCATAATGACACAGCCTAACAGGGTGGCCAGGTTGGAAAAACTTTTGGCCAGTGTTTTTTTGCCTGCGCCGATGCTCTGTCCCACCAGCGTAGTTGCAGCATTTGCAATTCCGTAGCCGGGCATGTAGCAGATACTTTCTGCCGTAACGGCAATGGAGTTGGCTGCCATGGCAACGGTGCCGAGAGGCGCAATAATGCGGGTGGAAAGAATCATTGCGCCGCAGATGGCAATATGCTCAAATCCCATAGGCAGCCCGATGGTTACCATACGGGATAAAATGTCTCTGCGGTAAGGACAGGGTTCTTTCTGGTTGATTCTGAGGCAGGGAGAACGAAAGCATACAGCCCATAGTTTGGCAAGGCAGATTACCGCAGTGGCCAGTGCAGTGCCCAAAGCGGCGCCGGGCACGCCCCAGAACCGGATCAACAGCATATTGAAAATTACATCCAGACCGCACATAGCCGCATCCAGAATGGCAGGCGTCCTCATATTTCCGCTGCATTGAAGCATGGAGCCGGCCAGGCTCTGCAGCTGAAAAGCCGGAAGGGAGCAGGAATAGATCAGAAAATAGACAGATGCATTCTGCCGGATGTCTGTTCCCGCCCCAAGCCATATAGGCAGGTGTTTGCTGATGAGGATTCCCGCAGCCATCAGGATTCCTGAAAAACACAGGGCGAAAATCAGCCCATGTTTTAAAATCAGCCGAGCTTCTTTTTCCTGGCCTGCTCCGATTTTCTGGGCGGCCTGCACCGAAAATCCGGTGGAGACTGCGCTGCACAAACCGTTTAACAGCCATGTGCTTGTGGAAACCACGCCGATAGCGGCCGATGCGCCGGCTCCCAGATTGCCCACCATGGCAGTGTCTATGTACTGCATCATAATGGAGGTAAGCTGCGCTAAAATTGCAGGCACGCTAAAACGCCAGACTACTGATAATTTCTGAGTCCGGCCGGGGTCCTGGTTCTGCCTCAGCAAAGAGGCAAGTAATTGTTCATTTGGCGTACTTTTTTTCATTTTCATAACAGTATTCAGAATATAGTAATGTCATTGTTTTTGCAATCGTTCCAGATATTTAACCGCCGGAGTAATACAGTATCATTATACATAATATGCCCCGGGAGTTCAATCGTTTTATAGGGCTTTTGGGATGTGGACAAAGAAATGAATGGGGCTGTCGGAAAACGGAATTTATACACAATATATAGTCGCAAGTTCTCAGAAGCCGGAGTAATATATATTGTGAAAAATTGCTGTTTCCCGACAGCCCCGTTCTTCTTTTATCGAAACATATCAATTATTATTTGGAAACCGCTCCATGGGGGCTTCGGATCACCGGCTGAATCTGTCTGCCTGTCAGGGCGCAGTCAATGGTTTCCGGCAGAAGCTCTGTAAAGGCCGTCATGGAGTTGGGCTTTGCCTGGTAGTCATCCTGGCCGAAGGGAACGAAATAAATGTTTTTGGTGTTTAAAAGGATGCCGATATTTTTCAGGTTCATGCCCAGAGCGTCATTGGTGGATAAAGAGAGCACCAGGGGCCGGTTGTTGCGCAGATGGGATTTGGCCGCCATCAGCACCGGTGTATCGGAAATGCCGTTTGCCAGCTTGGATAACGTATTTCCGGTGCAGGGGGCAATGACCAGAATATCCATCAGCCCTTTGGGGCCGATGGGCTCCGCTCCCGGTATGGTGGTAATCGGTTCTTTGCCGGTGATGGCCTTTGCCCGCTCCAGGAAAGAGGCGCTTGTGCCGAATCTGGAATCCAGATGGGAGGCGTTCAGGGAAAATACAGGCAGCAGGCTGGCTCCGGTTTTTTTCAGTTCTTCCAGTGCGGTAAAAATTTTTTCATAGGTGCAGAAGGAGCCGGTAAAGCCGATTCCAATGGATTTATCATGAAAATCATATGACATAATCTGTAATCCTTTCTATTATTTTTCCTGTGGCCTGCCCGGCGCTGACCGGAGAAAAACGGCCCGGAAGGCCCGGCAGCCGGAAATAAGGCAGCAGGTAATCCTCCGTAACAGTTCCGGGAAAGCCAAAGGGAGAGGATGCAATGTCAAAAATATGGCAGGAGCCGGGAAGTTCCCGAATCCATTCAGGCTCCAAAACAGCGGCGGGGATGGTGTTGATTACCAGGCTGCAGCGGGGCAGCACGGTGGAAAAATCTTCTTTTTGAATGGGGCAGATTCCCTTTTTTTCTGCCAAACCCTGTTTTTCCTGCTCCTGCTCCAACAGATAAATACTGCGGCACAGGGGATGAAACAGCGCGCCGATGGCAGAGCCGCAGCAGCCGTATCCCAGAAGAAGCGTCCGGGCCGAGGACAGGGAAAAGGGAGTATAGCGGATCACTTCGGATAAAAGTCCTTCAGCAGTGAGCCATGCATTTTCCCTGGCAAAAACAGGCGAGAGGGAGAATTGGAACACTTTGCAGCATTTCTGTTCTAATTCATGGATTTTCTCTTGGGAAAGGCTGTAAACAGCCAAAATCTGTCCGGGTTTTAAGGAGCTCCACAGCTCATCTGACAGGCAGGGCGGGTGCTGTTGGTCCGCCTGAAATAAATGGACGCCGTCTTTGGAAAAGGGGGTTGGCAGCAGAATGACTTCTGCCTGTGTCAGCGCCTGTGACAGCTCCTGCTCCAGAAGGATACCGGAATGATATGGGAAATCCGGGGTATGGAAGCAGGTTACGTGAAAGCCGCAGGAATGAAGGTATTCTGCTGTATAACATTGCCGCAGATCTCCGCCGAGGATTGCAATGGATGGTTTTGCCATATGCTTCCTCCAATTTACATTATCCTTACAATATATGAAGAAAAGAAAAAATGGTGTCTGGACCCGTTTTGACAGGAGTATGCAGAATAACTGCAGCGCCGGGTTTCTCTTGCAATTTACTTTGTCATTCCGTATAATGACAAAGTAAGAAAACAGTGAGGGTGACAGCATGGAAGCATATCAATTGACGCGAAGTAAACGAAAAAGCCTTTCTATCGTCATTGGAAAAGACGGGACCATACAGGTAAAGGCGCCGAACTGGCTGCCGAAATATAAGATCGATCAGTTTATTCAGCAAAAGGCAGACTGGATTCAGGAAAAACAAAGAGAACTTTCGCTGATAGAGCAGAAAAAACCGGCGCATACCTTCCGGGAGGGAGACTGTTTTCTGTTTCAGGGAGAAACGTACCGGCTGAGATTCCGTTCCCGGAACCGGCAGAAGGAGCAGTTGGACAGAGAGCAGACGGCCAGAGTGTACAAAGGGGTTGCGCTGGAAGAAAGAGAGAAGCTTATGTATCTGGAGTCGGATTTGGAGGAAGCGGAGGCTTCTCTTGTGGAACAGAGCATAGAGGAATGGTATCTTTTTCAGGCAAAGCAGATTTTTCCGGAACGGGTCAGCCAGTATTATCCATTGGTATCCAGGCAGGCGCAAAGCCAGGGAGCAGAAATTGGCTCTGTGAACCGTATTTCGATCCGCAGCCAGAAAACCCGTTGGGGAAGCTGCAGCAGCAAAGGAAATCTGAACTTTAACTGGCGGCTTGTGATGGCTCCCGCAGAAATTCTGGATTATGTGGTGGTACATGAATTGTGCCATCTGGCATATCTGAACCATTCCGGGCAGTTCTGGCAATTAGTGAGCAGTATTCTGCCCGACTGCAGAGAACGAAGAAGCTGGCTGAAAGCCAACGGACTGCTGCTGGAATGGAAGGATTAGCCGGCGGTGAATTTTATCTGTGAATACGGACAGAAATATATTACTCCGGCGGTTAAAATTCGTCGACATTTAACCGCCGGAGTAATAGAAGGCCGGAGTGGACAACCTATAGTTCGGAGTAAAGGAGAATCACATTGAAAGCAACCATTTTATTATTTCATTTTTCAGACAAAGACAGGAGAAATAAATTAACCCGGGCCCTGCTTCCCCTGCGGATAAAAATCAGGGAGGTTTCCAGGGAGGATTATCTGCAGCCAGTGGGATATCTGGCGGGAAAGAAAGACATTCCGCCTCTGGACGAGACGTATGACGGAGAAGAATTAGAGGGGGAAATGCTGCTGATGGCGGGGCTTTTGGGGCCTCAGATGGATCAGGTGTTAAAGGCTGTCCGCAAATCAGGGATCGGCCCGGTTCCCTATAAAGCGGTGCTGACTTCTGCGAATCAGTCCTGGAATGCGTTAAAACTTTTTCAGGAGATAAAATCGGAGCATGAGCAGATGATGTAAATTGCAGCTATCACGCTGCTATGAACGGGACTTGGTTTGTGCAGCTTAACAATATTACCAAAGAAACAGGAGAGATTGATGGATTATTCTGGCAATTTCTCCTGTTTTTTGTTATGATTAAGTTATATTTTTGTTAAAGCTGTAAAATTTAAAATGATTAGATTGAGATCGTAAGGAATACGGTAAAAAACAAGGAGTGTGAGAGGAAATGAAAAAGACGAGAGAAAATCTTCTGGAAAAACTGTTACAGCAAAAACGGCATCCCATTCGGCCGAAGCTGGTATCGGCGCTGCTCAGCATCTGTCTGCTGCTGGCGTCGCTGCCTGCGGAGCTCTATGGCTTTCAGGTACAGGCGGAGGGGCAGGAGTATAAGATTCTCTCTTTTTCGGAGCTTCCTGAGGAAGTGAGAAGCCAGAGCGTGGAGCCTGGAACGCCTCTGGAAGAGCTGAATCTGCCGAAAACTCTGGAAGCGGTCTGCGTTCCTTTGCAATACGAGGAACCGGAGCTTGCAGAAAATCAGGGACAGACGCTTTCCGATACAAAGTGGAAGCACGGGGAAGGGGGCGATAATTTGCCTCCTGTTACAGAGACAAATCAGGAGAAAGGAAAAGATATTTCGCCGTCTGACGCAGAGCCAGAATCGGAAGGAGATCTGGAACCGCCTGCGTCTGATACGGAAGGGGATTTGGAAGAGCAGCCGCAGCCGGGCGAAACGCCGCAGGAGCAGCCGGAAACTGACAGCGCTGCAGAAGAAACGGTTGTGATTGAGCATATTACCTGGAGCAGCGTTTTTACTTATGATAATGAGAAAGAAGGAACCTATGTCTTTGTGCCAGTTTTGCCAAAAGGGTATGTTCTGGGAGAAGGGGTGAGTCTGCCGGAGATTCAGGTGCTGGTAGAATACAGGGAAGATTCAGGAGAAGCGGGGAAGGGGCAGACAGCGGGAGGAAAGAAAGATAAGAAAAAGGCAGAGGAAGAATTGGACAGGACGTATGGCGGCATAGAAAGAGAACTGACAACAGCGGATTCTGACAGTGAAGTGATCCGTGTGGATACAGTTTGGGATACACCAAAAATATTGTTCGGCGGGGAACTTGTGATTGAGGAAGGGGTTACACTGACACTGAAAACTGAACTGACCATAGATGGAGAAGTTACGGTTCGAGGCGGCGGGATAATTAAAAATGAAGGATTTGGATCTGGTATTAATGTGACGGAGAGCGGTGCTCTGACTATACAGGGGATGACATTGCACGGCAATAAAGATATTCTAGTTTATAGAGCATTGATAAGGGTGATGGGTGGGAAACTCATTGTAGAAAGAAGCAGAATTCAGGACTGTAAAAGTAGAACTTGGTATGAGACGGTTAGTAAGGAAGAGGAAGAAGGAGGAGCGATTTACTTTGCGGGCGGCGCAACAGTAAACTTGAAGACATGTATAATAGAAGGCTGCACAACAGGTAGAGGAGGAGCGGTTCATGGAAAAGAGGGTACACTGACTATGGAGGAAGGATGCGTGATACGAAACTGTATAGCAGTGGCTGGGGGAGCGCTTTACTTTGACAAGAATGTAAGCGCGGACTTACGGGACAGCAGGCTGGAAGAATGTTACGCAAACGATCCTCGATATTCAGGAGGGTCAGGAGGGGCAGTTTGGATGGATCAAAGTACAATAAGCATAAAAGCCTGTACGATTGAAAACTCTAAAAAAATAGATGGATATAATCCGGGAGCAGCGATTCGGTGTGGCACTAGATCTACATTAACAATGGACGGATCTACCATAAAGAACTTTTCGGGAGGAAGAGCTTCGGGAGGGGCTATTGAAGCGGGGGCATCAACAATAAATATAAAAGGCAGTAAGATAGAAGAATGCTCTGCGTTTCAGGGAGGTGCTATTTCAACGCGGAAGGTGTCATTTGTAAATATAAAAGACAGTAAGATAGGAGACTGCTCTGCCGACAGGTCAGGAGGGGCTGTTTGGTGCGACGGAGGCGGGGAGTTAACAATGGAAGGATGTGTGATACAGAACTGTTCTGCAGGAACAACAGGAGGAGCGGTTAATAGTGAAAGTGCATATGTAGAAGGAGCAGTAAGTTTGAAGGATTGTAAGATAGAAAACTGCTCTGCAGATAAGGGAGGAGGCATCTATACCTCAAAAGATCATATTACTGTATATGATGGCGTAAAGTTTTGCGAATATAAGTCGGATTCCGGTAAGGACTGCGTTTATTTTGAGAACAGCGACACGGTTCAGCCATGTATAAAAATTGGCGCCAATTTAAGTTATCCGGCGTCTGTTTACTTGGCAGCCAGGGAAAAATATGTTATTGCGGAAGGGATAGATGGGTATGGTTTGACTATAGAAGATTTAAAGAAATTGCTTGTTGTAGATGTCAATGGCGGGCAGTGGTATAAAAAGCTAGATGAAGAACAGAATCAAATTTACCTGACTGCAAATGATCCAGGTTACAGCTTTCGGGTTTTTTACTATGATGTGGACGGAAAAGTTACAGACAATACAGAATACAATCCCGGAGAGAGTGTCACGATAAAATCAGTAGAAGGGCTGCCAGCTCCAATTCCAAATCAAGATAGGTTTCTTGGATGGAGTAAGAAGCCGGGCGCTGCTCAAGTGGATTATGCAGGAGGGGAAAGCGTAGAGATAACAGAAGATATCCATCTGTATCCAGTTTATGAGAAGAGAAAGTTTTCTGCAGATTTTTATTCAGGAGGCCCTGATTCTTCAGCTCCCGTTCATGAGGAAAGGGAAGCAGGAGAAGATGAAGATGAGATAACGATAAATGCCCCGGCATTAAAAGCTTTTGAGGGCTGGACCCCTAAGGGTTGGGGTGAAGATCCTGAGGAATATGGCAGCGGAAATATCATTCAAAAGGGCGGAGCATGTACTTTGACAGAAGATACAAAGAATTATTATGGAGTCTACCAGAAAGAAGTTACCCTTTCGTATGATTCCGCAGATCAAGAAATCCACATATCTGTGCCGGAAGTGAAGGAATTTTGTTATGCCAATGTTCATGATGCCATCACATATCAAAAAGCAAAAATAACCCTTGCAGAAGGGCCGGAGGTATTCGGTTATACGTTCCAGGGGTGGAGTGAACAGGCAGACGGAGGGGGAACGCTGCAGAAAGCGGGTACAGAGATTTCCATACAGGAGGATACGGAACTGTATGCTGTCTACAGAGAAAAGGACAAGAGGACTTTTACCGCCAATTTCTATTCAGGAAGCCCTGTTTTCATGGAGCCAAAGGCAGTCACCGTGTACGAGCCTGCCCAGGAAGGAAAGGTTATGGCGCCGTCCTTAAAAGATTTTTCTGAGTGGAAGCCATTAGGATGGAGCAGAAGCAATAAGGAGTATGAAACCAGTGTTGGCATAGGTGAAGAATGTACTTTAACAGAAGACGTTACAGAATTCTGCGGAATCTATGAGAAAGATATTACGCTCACTTATAAGGGGAACGGCGGAAAGCCGGAGCTTGAGGCAGAGACAAATCAAAGTTATGCCAATGTGCACAAAGAAGATTTGGATGATGGCGGGGTTTCTTATAAAATTCCGGAATTTACCCTTACCGGAGAGATGCAGCGGGAGAAATATATCCTGACCGGATGGAGCAGAGATCAGGACAGAACAGAAGCGGAATATAAAGTAGGAAGCAAACAGGAATTTGACAAAGATACCATACTTTATGCGGTGTGGAAGGAGATACCCCCTGGGGAAGCAGAATGGAAGATGGAGTATTACTGCCAGAACCTGAAGGGGGACGGGTATGACAAAATAGAAGCGGACACAGAGACTTTCACAGGAAAAATCGGAACAGAAGCAGAAATCCGGGAGAAAACGTACCAGGGCTTCAGTGTAAATTCGTCGCATCCGGAGGGAAAGCGTAAGGGAGTCATAGCGGAGGATGGAAGCCTTGTGTTAAAGCTTTATTATGACCGCAATATCTATAAAGTAGACTTTGATCTGAACGAAGGCGACGGGATTGCTCCGTCTCCTCAAACGGTTCGTTATGGAGACAAGGCAAAAGAACCGGAGACTCCTAAGAGAACCGGATATCGTTTTAAAGGCTGGTATAAAGACAAAAAGGGAACGGAGGGCAGTCAGTGGAATTTCAGCAAGTTGGTGGAGGAAAACACAAAGACACTGCATAATACACTTTATGCGGTCTGGGAAAAAATTACTCCCGGCCCAGATCCGGATCAACCAGATCCGGGTAACCCGGACAATCCAGATCCAGATCACCCGGACAACCCGGGCCCAAATCCGGATCAACCGGGAACAGATCCAGATAACCCAGATCCAGATCACCCGGACAACCCAGGCCCAAATCCGGATCAACCGGGAACAGATCCAGACAACCCAGATCCGGATAACCCGGATAACCCGGGTCCAAATCCAGATCAACCAGGAACAGATTCGGACAACCCGGGCCAGGAAACTCCTGCTGAAGCCTCCTACCAGACAGAACACTACTGTCAGAACCTGACCGGAGACGAATACACCCGAGTAGACGCCGACACAGAAATCCTGACCGGAGAAATCGGAGCAGAAGCGGAGGCCCGTGGGAAAGCCTACCCCGGCTTCACTTTGAATCTGTCTCATCCTTTGGGAAAGACAAGTGGAACCATAGAAAAAGACGGAAGCCTTGTGCTGAAGCTTTATTATGACCGGAATATCTACGAAGTGGATTTTAACCTGAACGGAGGCCGGGGAACTCAGCCAAAGACTCAGAAAATCCGTTACGGAGGCCGGTTGGAGCAGGTGTCTGAGCCCACAAGAACCGGCTATCATTTCAAGGGCTGGCAGATAGGAGAGGAACCAGACGGGGATGTGTGGGATTTTGACAGCCCGGTGGAGTATAACACAGGGACATTACATACCACATTGTACGCCAAATGGGCGGACGAACTGGCTCCGATTCTGGGAGAAGCCGCATTCACAGAGGGAAGCCGGAATTTCCTGGACTGGCTGTTGCAGAAGGAAAGCATGGTGATTACTGTTCCGGTAACGGAGGAAGGCAGCGGTCTTGCAAAAGCGGAATATCTGCTGTTGGCAGAGGACGGCTCTGAGAAAGAAGGGGAGGCCCGGTTGGATGAAGCCCGTTCTATTTCCCCCGTTGCTGCGGCATACGGAAGCGGCGCCACAGTGCTTAGAAGGGTGCAGGCGGAAGCGGAGCAGGGAAAATACAAAGCAAGAATTGCCATTGAAGAAGAATTTAAGGGAAAGGTGTATCTGACCTGCACCGACCATGCCGGAAACAGATCGGCCCGGAAAATCCTGACTGCCAAAGGGGGCGGGGTTATTGTTGAGGAAAATGCGCCGGAAATCTATTTTTCTGATACCGAAGAATCTGCCGGAGGAAAGCCCCTGAAAGTGAAAGTAAAGGTCGTAGATGATATGGAAGGACATGTGTCCAGCGGAATTTCCGGCATTCGCTATCAGGTGGACGGCGGGAAGAAAAAATCCCTTCCGGATGAGGATTTTACACAGGAATTTGTGGCAGAATATGAGTTCGCGTTGAAGCTCCAAGGGGAAGGCGCCCATACCCTTCGGGTGGAAGCTGAGGATCATGGAGGAAATAAAAGCGCAGCGGAAGTAACGCTGCGAATTCAGGAGAAAAAAGACGAGCCGGTGCAAACCCCGGTTCCGAAAGAACCTGGAACTCCTCTGGATTCCGGAAAACCTGGAAAGAGCGGAACTCCCCTGGGAGCCGAGCCGAAAACAGGAGAAGGAAGTCAGGTCAAGGTCTTTGCCACCCTGGCCATGATTGCAGGCTTTGGTTACCTTTTGCTGTATTTTGAAGGGGAAAACGGAATTACAGAGCAGGAAAAAGAGGAAATTATTTACCGGGTGGTGGCCTGGGCGAAAAAGGGCAAAAGCCTCCGCAGGCTCGTGGGCCTGGCAGTCATTTTCCTGTTTCTGATGTACTACCACAGCATTGGAAAGAGTGTGGATGTGGAGTGGAAGGAAATGTATGTAAAGGGAAATTAATGAGTAATACATAAGAACTGCCGGATTGCCCGGTTTGCGTGTCAAAGGGCAATCCGGCAGTTTTATCCAGCTCCAAACGTTTTTGCCGGAAAAATTCACCGTAATCCTAATTTCCAATTAGCACGGTTTTCCCGCAGAAGGCAAAGCCGTATTTGCGTATGCGTTCTTTTGGAATTCCTTTTGCGGTAAGGTTGGCGGCATATTGTTTATTTTCAATCTGATTCAGCGCAGCTTTTACCGTATCAGAAAGGGACTTTTCCTCCTCCGCGTCCTGTACCTTGAATTCCAGAATCATGGCGTCGTCATCAGCCTTACGGGGTTCTAACATCATATCATATCTTCCGAAGCCGCTTTCCCGGTTGGAAGTAATTACATACCGATCCGTCAGTTCCACCATAAGTCCAAGGACAAAGCCGTGATAAAAGCGTTCAGGTTCGCAGCCGGAGGGCTTTTTTCCGGTATCAAAGGAGCTGAACATTTCAGAGCTTACCCGGTTCATATAGACATTCATTGCCTTTAAATCATTTAACAGCAGCGCATGGATAAAATCATTGTAGTCTGCCTGATTTTTTGCAAACCATCCTTTGACCATTTTGCCAAACATCTGTTTTACTTCCAGGTTGGTGACAGCCAGTTCATAATTCGCTTCGCGGAATGGGTCTTTGATTTCATCATATGTTTCATAGCCGGCAACTTTTAAGTATCCGCTGGCAAGCAGAAGGCTCCAGATGGCCCATTCATTGGTGTCCAGCTGGTCATATACAATTTGTTCTTCTGCAGGCGTGGTCAGAGATTCACCTGACAGGAGTCTTTCAAAGGATTTTTTGATTTCCCGGTTTCCTTCTCTGAGGAGTTTGCTCACCAGGCGGTTGGAGCTGGTATTGGCCCAGTACAATCCGGGTTTTTTCTGATTCAGATAATTTATAATGGACCAGGGATTATAAATGTCTGTCTGCCTGCCGAAGGTAAAGCCGTCATACCACAGCTTTACCTCCTGAATTTTGGCGGACAGTCCGAATTCTTCCAGGGATGCAAGTACTTCTGATTCTGTAAAACCGAAGGAATCCGCATATTTTTCAGAGGTGGTTGTGATAACCTCCAGATTATTTAAATCTGAAAAAATAGATTCCTTGCTGATTCGAGTAACTCCCGTCATAACTGCCCGTTCCAGATAAGGGTTTGTCTTAAAGGCCGAGTTGAACAGGCTCCTGATAAAGTTCACCAGTTCCTCCCAATATCCATTCACATAAGCCTCCTGCATCGGGGTGTCGTATTCATCCAACAGCAGAATCACTTTTTTCCCATAGTACCTGGAAAGGAAGTCGCACAGGGAGCGCAGAGACGCTCCTGCGGTACTGTCCGACATATAAGGGGAGACTTCCTGGTAGAATGCTTTTTCTTTTCCATTCAGCCAATTTCCATCCAGAAGGTAATCGTTTTTATTATATTGTTCTTCTATGACCCGGCAGATGCTTTTGCGTACTTCGGGAAAAGTGTTTTCTTTGATGCCTGCAAAACTGATGGATATTACCGGATATGTTCCCTGCAGATGCCGGTATGTTTCTTCTTTCCAGACAGACAGCCCTTCGAACAGCTCGCCTCTTCCCGCATATCTGACAGAAAAGAACTTTTCCAACATGCTCATATTCAATGTTTTCCCGAATCTTCTGGGCCGGGCAATCAATGTCACGCTGTCCTCTGCTTCCCACCATTCTTTGATAAAGTGGGTTTTATCCACATAAAAGTTATTTTTCAGCCGTATTGTCTCAAAATCCTGGTGGCCGATTCCTGCTGTCCTGGGCATATGATAACATCCTTTCTTTCTGCTTTTTCAGAGTATACCATACTCCCTGCCGTTTCACAATCCATTTGCTTTTTTGCATATTGCACAAAAATACTCCTGTACTTTTGTGAATTATTTTGATTGAAAATGATTGAAAATGATGGTATCATACATATACAATCAAAAACAACAAGAAACAATCAAAATCAATCAACGAGGAAACCGAAATGCTGTTAGAAAAAAGGCTGGGAGAAATCCTGAAATTAGTGGAGAAAAACGGCAGCGTTACTGTACAGGAGTTAACCGAACATCTGAAGGCTTCCGAGTCCACCATCCGCAGAGATTTATACCTGCTGGATGAAGAGGGAAAGCTGAACAAGGTTCACGGAGGAGCCACTGCCATCAACATGTCTTATGCCAGTGAGAAGGATGTGGAGGTGGAATACCGCAAGAACCTGAACCGGGAAGAAAAGACAGAAGTTGCCAGGTATGCGGCTTCCCTGATTAAGCCGGATGATTTGGTTTACTTAGACGCCGGAACCACAACGGAGCGTGTCATTGATTTTATTACAGAGAAGAGAGCCGTTTATGTGACAAACGCCATCGGCCATGCCAAGCGTCTGGTGCAGGCCGGGTGCGAAGCCCATATCCTGGGCGGGAAATTCAAGCTGTCCACAGAAGCGGTTGTGGGGATTGAAACCGCGTCCGAACTGGAGAAATTTAACTTTACCATCGGGTTTATCGGAACCAATGGAATCAGCCGCAGGGCAGGATTTTCCACGCCGGACATTGAAGAGGCCATGGTGAAGCGCAGGGCAGTCATTCAGTGCCGCAGACCTTATATTTTAGGGGATTCCGGCAAGTTCAACCAGATTTCCCCGGTTACCTTTGCAGGAATTGAGGATGCAGAGCTGATTACCACAGAAATCAAGCACGACAGCTTCCGGGATTTGAAAAACATTATTGAAATAACAAAAAAACAGGAGAAGCAGGAAAGGAGCACACCATGATTTACACAGTAACTTTTAATCCAAGTCTGGACTATATTGTAAGCGTTGACGATTTTACCCTTGGGCGGGTGAACCGTACCACCAAAGAATTGGTATATCCCGGCGGAAAAGGCGTCAATGTCTCTCTGGTGCTGAAAAATCTGGGCATGGAGAATACCGCTTTGGGATTCACAGCCGGATTTACCGGAACAGAAATTGAACGGGGGCTGAAGGAATGGGGATGTCTCACTGATTTTATCCGGATTCCCGAAGGAATGTCCAGAATCAACATGAAGCTTCGCTCCAGGGAGGAGAGTGAGGTGAACGGCCAGGGGCCGAAGATTTCAGAGGAGGCTTTGGAGGAGCTTTATAAGAAGCTGGACGCCATGGAGCCGGAAGATGTTCTTGTGCTTGCAGGAAGTATTCCCAGCAGCATGCCGGATTCCAGTTATGAGCAGATTTTAGCAAGGGTACAGCACAAGAATATCCGGTCTGTGGTGGACGCCACAGGAGATTTACTGGTAAATGTGCTGAAATACCATCCATTTTTGATAAAACCCAACAACCACGAGTTGGAGGAGATTTTCCATGTGCCCATGGACAGTCAGGAAACCATTGTGGAGCATGCAAAGAAAATGCAGGAGATGGGAGCCCAGAATGTGCTGATTTCCATGGCGGGAGATGGCGCGATCCTTGTGGCGGCAGACGGAAGCGTATGGCAGAGCCCTGCGCCGAAGGGAAAAGTGGTGAATTCAGTGGGAGCCGGGGATTCCATGGTGGCAGGATTTATCACCGGATATTTAAAGAGCAATCGCTACGAAGAAGCCTTTCATATGGGAATCTGTACCGGAAGCGCCAGCGCATTTTCCGAACGGCTGGCAACCCAGGCAGAGGTTGACGGAATTTTAGAGCAGATGGGCTGGAAATAGTTTTTTTCCCGCAGAGGCAGAAACAGTCTGGAAAAATGAAAACAAATATATTATAATACAGTTACAATAACAAAAAAGGAGAGAAGATTATGAAAACATTTGACTACACAATTACAGATCCAGAAGGAATCCATGCAAGGCCGGCAGGGCTTTTTGTGAAGGAAGCAGGCAAATTTGCAAGTAAGATTACCATTGCAAAAGACGGCAAGGAAGTAGATGCAAAGAGAATTTTCGGAATCATGAGCCTTGGAGTGAAAAAAGACAATACAGTAACCCTGAACATAGAAGGCGATGACGAGGAAGAAGCATTCACTGCATTAGAAGCATTTTTCAAAGAAAATCTGTAAGATGCAATAAATACAGGTAATTGTAAGGCCGGAGGCATCCGGTTTTGCAGTTGCCTGAATTTTTAAACAGCGAAAGGAGAAGCCAAATGTTAAAATTCAGTGGGAGCAGCGTATTTGGTGGTGTGGCGATTGGAAAACTTTTTATTTTTCAGAAAAATGAAAATAAAGTAGAACGCCGGCACATTGAGGATGTAGAGAAAGAGACAGAGCGGTTTGAAAAGGCAAAAGAGAAGGCGTTGGAGCAGCTTCAGGGGTTGTATGAGAAAGCCCTCAAGGACGTGGGTGAAGCCAATGCCATGATTTTTGAAGTGCATCAGATGATGTTGGAAGATTTGGATTATCAGGATTCAATCCATTATATGATAAAAGAGCAGCAGATTAACGCAGAGTTTGCAGTGGCCCAGACCAGCGACAATTTCGCGGAAATGTTTGCCGCCATGGACGACGCTTACATGCAGGGACGCGCCGCAGACGTCCGTGATATTTCGGAACGATTAATCAGCATTTTGACAGATTCCCAGAGCAGTTTGGATGTGTTTCAGGAGCCGGTTGTCATTGTGGCAGAGGATCTTGCTCCCAGTGAGACCGTTCAGTTTGAGAAGGATAAACTGCTTGCGATTGTAACCAGACAGGGTTCTGCCAACTCCCATACGGCAATTCTGGCCAGAACCATGGATATTCCGGCAGTGATTCAGGCAGACATCGGCCTGGACCCGGAATACAATGGGAAAACTGTGATTGTAGACGGATTTACCGGGGATATCTATCTGGACCCGGACGAAGAGACCTCCAAGGTGATGGAGGCCAAGCTGGCGGACTGCCTGGCAGAAAAAGAATTGCTGCAGCAGTTAAAGGGCAAAGAGGATGTGACATTGGACGGAAAATATCTGAAGCTCTATGCCAACATTGGAAATCCCGGAGACGTGGCGAATGTGCTCCGCAATGACGCAAGGGGAATCGGCCTGTTTCGAAGTGAATTCCTGTATCTGGAAAGCGAGGATTTCCCCACAGAAGAAGAACAGTTTAAGGCTTACAAAGCGGTTGCGGAAAATATGGCCGGAAAGAAAGTCATTATCCGTACATTGGATATCGGTGCAGACAAAACGGTGGACTATTTTAAACTGGATGAAGAAGAGAATCCTGCCATGGGATACCGGGCGATCCGCATCTGCTTAACGCAGCAGGAAATTTTCAAAACCCAGCTCCGCGCATTGTACCGGGCGTCCAATTACGGACAGATTGCCATTATGTTCCCCATGATTATTTCCGTGGAGGAAGTAAGGAAGATTAAGAAAATTGTGGAGGAAGTGAAGGCAGAACTGACGGAGCTTGCAGTTCCCTTTAAAGATGTGGAGCTGGGAGTTATGATTGAGACGCCGGCGGCTGTGATGGTCAGCGATGAACTGGCAAAGGAAGTGGACTTTTTCAGTATCGGAACCAATGATTTGACTCAGTACACCCTTGCCATTGACAGGCAGAACGCCAAACTGGGTGATTTCTACAATGCTCACCATCCGGCAATCCTTAAGATGATTGAAATGGTTGTGAAGAATGCCCATGGGGCAGGCATCTGGGCAGGCATCTGCGGAGAACTGGGGGCAGATTTGAGCCTGACAGAGACTTTCCTGAAAATGGGAGTGGACGAATTATCCGTTTCTCCGGCCATGGTGCTCAGAGTGAGAAAAATTATACGGGAGACAGACACCAGTAAATAAAACATGACAGAGAATAAAGTGCAGATTTTACCAGAAACACAGCTAAAACTGGAACGCCTGAAGCAATCTCTTACGGCTCTTGGCAGCGCTGCCGTTGCCTTTTCCAGCGGAGTGGATTCCACGTTTTTACTGAAAATAGCCCATGAAGTCCTGAAAGACAAGGTGATTGCGGTGACAGCCAGGTCTGCTTCCTTTCCGGCCAGAGAACTTAAGGAGGCGGAAGAATTCTGCAGAAAAGAAGGAATCCGCCAGGTTGTTTTTGAATCAAAGGAACTGGAACTGGAGGGCTTCAGCCAAAATCCCCCCAACCGGTGTTATATCTGTAAGAAACAGCTTCTCCTTCAGATTCAGTCCATTGCCCGGGAAAACCAGATGTCCTGGGCAGTGGAAGGCTCCAATGCAGATGACGAGGGAGATTACAGGCCGGGCATGCAGGCGGTGGCAGAGCTGGGGGTGAAAAGCCCTTTAAGGGAAGCCAGGCTGACAAAGGCGGAGATTCGGCTCTTATCGAAGGATATGGGGCTTTCTGTCTGGGAAAAGCCTTCCTTTGCCTGCCTTGCTTCCCGGTTTCCCTATGGAGAACCCATTACGGCTGAAAAGCTTGCCATGGTGGGACAGGCGGAAGAATTGCTGCTGCAGCTGGGCTTTTCCCAGTTTCGGGTCCGCATTCATGGAGCAATGGCCAGGATTGAGATTTTGCCGGAGGAATTTTTAAGGCTGCTGCAGGAGGAGATCAGAATCCGGGTGACAGAGCAGCTCCGGGAATACGGATTTACTTATGTATCTATGGATTTGAACGGATACCGGACGGGAAGCATGAATGAAACCATTGATTTGGACAAGCCTGATGGAAGGATGTAAAAAACCCTTGACAAATCAGAAATGCAATGGTAATTTAGTACATATGATATAGTATGTTACTTATTACAGATAAGGCATTAGCTATACATAAATATTTTGGATGTTTATGTGTGTTAGTGCCTTTTTTGTCCCGTTTTTAAAGAACCGGGCACGGAAAAAGATATGCTGAGGGCGCAGCGTACACACAGGAACTCCAGATAAAAAATAAAAATAAAGGAGAAGAATGATGAAAGACAAAATTTTTGGCGTACTGCAGCGTGTTGGACGTTCCTTCATGCTCCCCATCGCGATTCTTCCGGTAGCGGGTCTGCTGCTTGGAATCGGCGGTTCTTTTTCAAATGAGACAATGTTAAGCACTTACGGGCTGTTGGATGTGATGGGGCCGGGAACGGTGTTTAATATGATTTTCCAGATTATGAGCGCAGCAGGAAACATCGTATTTGCAAATCTGCCGATTATCTTTGCCATGGGCGTTGCCATCGGCATGGCAAAGAAGGAGAAAGACGTTGCGGCTTTGTCTGCAGTGGTGGCATTTTTCATTATGCATGCTTCCATCGGAGCCCTGATTACGATTAATGGCGGGCCGGAAAACATGCTGGACGGAGCTACTGCTTCCGTTTGCGGCATTACGTCTCTGCAGATGGGCGTGTTCGGCGGCATCATTGTGGGTCTGGGTGTTGCAGCCCTCCACAATAAATTTTACAAAATTGAACTTCCCCAGGTATTGTCCTTCTTTGGAGGAACCAGGTTTGTGCCGATTGTCAGCGCACTGGTATATACTGCCGTGGGAATTTTGATGTTTTTCGTGTGGCCGGTAATTCAGAAAGGCATTTACGGAGTGGGAGATGTGGTGCTGAACTCCGGCTATGCAGGAACCTGGGTATACGGATTTATGGAACGTCTGCTGATTCCTTTTGGGCTGCACCATGTATTTTATCTGCCCTTCTGGCAGACGGCAGTGGGCGGCACCCTGGAAGTGGCGGGACAGACCATTGAGGGCGCGCAGAATATTTTCTTTGCCCAGTTGTCCGATCCCACGGTAGAGCATTTCGCAGTGTCAGCCACCAGATTTATGTCAGGAAAATTCCCGCTGATGATTTTCGGGCTTCCGGGAGCTGCCCTGGCCATGTATAAAACATCAAAGTCAGAGAAAAAGCAGGCGGTGGCAGGACTTCTGATGTCTGCAGCCCTTACTTCCATGCTGACCGGCATCACAGAGCCTCTGGAATTTACGTTCCTGTTTGTGGCGCCGCTTCTCTATGGAATCCACTGCGTTCTGGCAGGGTGCGCCTATATGCTGATGCATATTTTTGAGGTAGGCGTGGGCATGACTTTTTCCGGCGGAGTCATTGACCTGTTCCTGTTCGGAATTCTCCAGGGAGCTTCCAAAACCAACTGGATTTGGGTGGTAGTTGTAGGAGTGTTCTATTTCGTTGTATATTATTTCCTGTTTGCCTTCCTGATTCAGAAGATGGATTTGAAAACGCCTGGGCGGGACGACAGCGAGGAAGTGAAGCTGTACCGCAGAAGCGATGTGGAAGCTAAGAAAAACAGCCAGACGGCTGCAGGGGAAGAAGATGAATTATCAGAAACCATCTGCCACGGCCTGGGCGGTAAGAAAAATATTTCTGATGTGGACTGCTGCGCCACAAGGCTGCGGTGCACAGTTTTCAAAGCGGAGCTGGTAAATGACGTTTTGCTGAAATCCACGGGCGCTTCCGGTGTGGTGCACAAAGGAAACGGCGTCCAGATTATTTACGGGCCGAGGGTAACGGTGATTAAATCCAATCTGGAAGATTATCTGGAAACGGCTCCCAATGAAGAATATACAGCCGGCGACGTGAAAGAAACGGCAGCCAGGGAGCAAAAGGAAACAACAGGGGCAAATGTGGTAAAGACAGTGATTATTTCCAGTCCGGTAACAGGCACGGCCGCAGATTTGTCAGAGGCGCCGGATGAGGCTTTTGCAGGCAGAATGATGGGAGACGGCGCGGTGGTAACGCCGAAGGACAGCATCGTCAGAGCGCCGGAGGACGGAGAGGTATGCTTTGTCTTTGAAACCAAACATGCAGTTGGATTTATGACGGACACAGGGTTAAGCATTCTGATTCATATGGGAATTGATACGGTTGCTTTAAATGGACAGGGCTTTGAAGTGCTTGTGGAAAACGGGCAGAAGGTGAAAAAAGGCGATCCAATGCTGAAGCTGGATTTGGATTATCTGAAAGCCAACGCGCCGTCTCTGGCGTCGCCGGTGCTGTGTACGGAGCTGGAGGAGAACCAGAAGATACGGCTGCTGAAGGAAGGAAGCATTACGGCCGGGGAAGCTCTGTTTGCCGTGGATTTCTACGAGTAAAGCAAAAGAAACATAACAGGCGGGGAAAAGTATGTATAGAGTAGAGAAAGTGTTAAATCATAATACGGTCATTGGGATTCGTTCAGGGGACAATCAGGAATTTCTGATGATAGGAAAGGGAATTGGATTCGGTAAAAAAGTCACAGAGCAGATAGATCCGGGCCCCAAAGTGACCCTCTATTCCCTTCAGAAGTCCACAGAACGGGGAAACGCCAGGGAGCTGGCCAAATCCATTGCACCGGAATGCCTGGAAATTGCAGGTCAGATTTTAGATGCAGCAGAACAGGAATTTGGAAAGATTGACAGAAACATACTTTTCCCCATGGCCGATCACATTGAATATGCCGTGAAAAGAGTTCGGGAGCATGAACAAATCAGCAACCCCCTGACAGCGGACATCCGCGCGCTGTTCCATCTGGAATATAAGACGGCAAAACAGATTATTCCCATATTGAAAGAGCGGATGGACATTCAGATTGACGAGGATGAGGTGGGATATATTGCCCTTCACATTCATTCGGCCATTGAAGATGAGAAAGTCTCCCAGGCCATGCAGGTGGCCCAGGCTGTCCGGGAGTGCATTTCTCAGATTGAACAGGAAATCGGCAGGCCCATTGATGTGATGTCGCTGGCTTATAACCGGCTGATGAATCATATTCGTTATATGGCGGCCCGCGCCATGAAAGGGGAAAAACTGAAGGTTAATATGAATGATTATATGGGGATTAAATTTCCCAATGCTTTCCGGATTGCAGAGAAAGTCTGCAGGCAGGTGGAGCGCAGTCTGAAATGCAGACTGAGCGAAGTGGAAATCGGATATCTGGCCATGCACATTGAGCGGGTGGCGGATGAAGAACTGGATGAAAAAGAAACAGATTAGGCGGACTGCGGCTTGAAAAGCCTGGAAAGCCTTCTTAAGTCTCTGTAAGCAGTGGATTTTGTTCCGCACAATATGCCTGTGCGCTGGGCTGTCTCATTAAGAAATACAACTGCAGGATATGGTATAATTTCATCAGGAAATATGATATCTTGTATGTTTGCTTCTTAATGGGGCAGCCTTTTTGCATGAAAAGGGAAATTTTGGGAAGCAGGAAATTTTTCATGGTTGCGAACCGGGAGAGACTGTGGTAGATTTTATTAAGAAGAAAGCAACGGCGGCTTTGGGCCGTTACAGAGGAAAATGAGAGGATAAGTGCATGAGCGAAGCAGTAGTTACCTTGAAAAAAGGAAAAGGAAGAACCGTGAAATCCGGAGGATTGTGGATTTATGACAATGAAATAGAGTCTGTCATGGGAGATTTTACAGACGGAGATGTGGTGACAGTGCATGATTTTGACGGATACCCCATGGGAAAAGGATTTATGAATACCAATTCAAAAATTCGCATTCGTATGATGACACGGAGGAAAGACCAGAAAATAAATCAGGATTTTATAAAAATGCGTGTGAGAAACGCCTGGGAGTACCGGAAGAAAACCGTAGACACCAGTTCCTGCCGGGTGATTTTCGGAGAAGCGGACTGGCTGCCGGGACTGGTGGTGGATAAGTTTTCTGACGTACTGGTGGTGCAGTCTCTGGCCCTTGGCATTGAACGGTTCAAGGAAGAAATTATCTCCGATTTAAAGGAATGTTTGGCAGAGGACGGAATCCGGATTCGGGGCGTCTATGAACGCAGCGACGCAAAGGTGCGCCGGCAGGAGGGGATGGAGTTAAAGAAAGGATTTCTGGGGCCGGAATTTGATCCCAAAGTGGAGATTACAGAAAACGGCGTCCGCTATCTGGTGGATGTAAAGGAGGGGCAGAAAACAGGATTTTTCCTGGATCAGAAATACAACCGGAAAGCCATCCATCCTCTGTGCCGAAACGCAAAGGTTCTGGACTGTTTCACCCATACAGGCTCTTTTGCCTTAAATGCGGGAATTGCCGGGGCAGACAGCGTATTGGGTGTGGACGCTTCTCAGCTTGCAGTAACCCAGGCAGAGGAAAATGCTGCCTTAAACGGGCTGTCTGACCGGGTGAAATTTGTCTGCGCCGATGTATTTGAGCTGCTGCCGGAGTTGGAACGCCGGGGAGAAGCTTATGATGTGGTGATACTGGACCCGCCGGCTTTTACCAAATCCAGGAATTCTGTCAAAAATGCAGTAAAGGGTTATCGGGAAATCAACCTGCGGGCCATGAAGCTTGTAAAAGACGGAGGAATTCTGGCCACCTGCTCCTGCTCTCATTTTATGGACGCGGAGCTGTTTGCCAAGACAATCCACCAGGCGGCGGAGCATGCGCGCAGGCGGCTCAGGCAGGTGGAGTTTCGGACCCAGGCGGCGGATCATCCTATTTTATGGGCGGCAGAGGAATCGTATTATCTGAAATTCTATATTTTTCAGGTGTGTCAGGAGAGGTAGCGGGAGAATATTATGAATATATTAACAGCAGAACATTTGCAGAAAGCCTACACAGAAGAGCGTATTTTGTTAAAAGACGCCGCTTTCAGCCTTCAGGAAGGAGAAAAAGTAGGGGTTATCGGCGTTAACGGCATGGGGAAATCCACCTTGCTGAAAATTATCGCAGGCGTAGAGGAGCCGGATCAGGGAAACGTGATTATGGGAAATCATGTGAAAACGGCTTATCTGGAGCAAACCCCCGTTTTAGAGGACGCTGACAGCATATTAAAATCAGCTTTAAAGGGATTGGACAGCCAGGACGGAGTGTTAGAGGGAGAAGCCAGATCCATGCTGCACAGGCTTGGGTTTGAAGATGTGGATCAGCCGGTAAAATATTTATCCGGCGGCCAGAAGAAACGGGTGGCGCTGGTGAATGTCCTGCTTAAGCCGGTGGAAATCCTGATTCTGGACGAGCCCACCAACCATCTGGACAGTGAAATGTCCGGCTGGCTGGAAGAATACCTTGTGAAGTTCCGGGGAGCGCTTGTGATGGTAACCCATGACCGGTATTTTCTGGATCGGATTGTGAATCGGATTGTGGAAGTGGAATATGGGAGCATCTACAGTTATCCCGGCAGTTATGCAGATTATGTGGCGCTGAAAATGCAGAGACAGAGTATGGAGCAGGCCAGTGAACGGAAGCGGAAAAGCATTCTGAAAAAAGAACTGGCATGGCTGGCAAGAGGCGCCCGGGCCAGGTCTACCAAACAGAAAGCTCATATTCAGAGAATTGAAGATATGCTTGCGGCGGAAGGACCCATAGAGGAGCAAGCGGTTCAATTGTGTTCCGCTGCCACCCGGATGGGCAGGAAAACAATTGAAGTCAAAGGCTTGTCGAAAACATATGGAGACAGAAAATTAATTCAGGATTTTACTTATATTTTCCTTAAGGGAGAGAGAATCGGCATTGTGGGGCCCAATGGGTGCGGAAAAACCACGCTCCTGAAGCTGATATTGGGACAGGTTGCAGCGGACAGCGGCGTCATTGAGATGGGAGAGACGGTGAAAATCGGTTATTTTTCCCAGGATAATTCCCATATGGAGGAATCTCTGACGGCCATTGCGTATGTCAGGGAAGCGGCGGAATATGTCGACGTGGGAGATGGGAAAATCAGCGCCGCTATGCTGATGGAGCGTTTTTTGTTCGACGGAACCATGCAGTGGACGCCCATCGGCAAATTGTCCGGCGGAGAACGCAGGCGGCTGTACCTGCTTCGGATTCTGATGAGCGCGCCCAATGTGCTGATTCTGGATGAGCCAACCAATGATTTGGATATTCGGACGCTGACCATATTGGAGGATTATCTGGATTCCTTTGAGGGGATTGTGATTACTGTTTCCCATGACCGGTATTTTCTGGAACGGCTGACCACCAGAATCTTTGCCTTTGAAGAGGAAGGGCGTCTGCAGCAGTATGAAGGCGGATATCTGGATTATCTGCGGGCCCGGGAGGAACGTGCCCCGGAGCTTTCCATCCAGGATAAAAAGAGCCGGGGCAATAAAAAATCTGAGGAGCAGAAAAAGAAGGAACAAAAAGCCCGAAGGGACAGAAATGGAGCCAGAGTCCAGAAGCTGAAATTTTCCTATAAGGAGCAGCGGGAATATGATACCATAGAGGACGAGATAGCGGCTTTGGAAGAAAAACTGGAGGGGCTGGATCAGAAAATCATGGAAAATGCCACCAATTCGGCGAAATTATCGGAGCTGACGGAAGAGAAAAACTGTGCGGAAGCAGAACTGGAAGAGAAGATGGATCGCTGGGTCTATCTGAATGATCTGGCTGAGAAAATCAAGGCGCAGGACAGCCGGTGACAGGAGGGGGCAAGGCCTGGGACAGCCCATAACAGGAGGGAATATGGATACAAAATTTCAAAAAAAACATGAATCAGATATGACAGGGAAAGAAAAACGGGAGTTGGAGCGTCAAAAACTGGCGTCCATGAATGGAAAAGAAAAGGCGGAATATATTTTCAGCTATTATAAATTCCATCTTGCAGCCCTGGCGGGAGCTGTTGCGCTGATCATCGGAATTGTCATGTGGATTGACAGTTTTCAGAACGAAACCATTCTCTATGCGGCAGTGATCAACGGCGGCGGAATGGACACCAGGATGATGGAGCATTTTCAGGCGTATCAGGGAGACGACAACCGGCGGCACAAATATGTGCTGGATATCTCAGTTGGAGCTATGAGCCAGGACGGCTCCGGGGAGATGGACTACGCCAACCGAATGAAAATGGTTACACTGGTGGGCGCCAGTACAACGGATTTGTTTATCTGTCCGGAAAATATTTATCAGGAATATTCCAGGGAAGAAAATTTCCTGGTTCCGGTGGAACAGCTGATGGGAGAGGAATTTGTGTCCGCCCATTCCGATATCTGTGAAAAAGACGCGGTGCGGGTGGAAAACAGCAAAATACTGGAAAGATATGGGTATAGGAGCAGCGGCCCGGCCTATCTCATCGTGTTTCAATATTCGGGGCAGAAGGAAGCGGCGGCAGATTTCGTGGAATTTTTGCTGAGTGAGTAAAAGATATTACGGCGTATTCTGTGCAGGAATCAAGGAAAACATCTTTTCTTTTTATAGGAAAGGTATTATAATAACAGCAATCCAAAGTAGTTTAAAAAAAGGGGGATTTTATGGCATATCAGATTATTACAGACGGCTCCTGCGATTTGGGCGCAGAAGCGGCGCAGCAGGCAGGAGTGCGGGTGGTGCCGTTTTATGTGACATTCGACGGAAAGACCTACCGGAAAGAAATTGAGGAAATCGGAGTAAGAGAGTTTTATCAGGAAATGGTGGAGCATCCGGATAAATTTCCCATGTCCTCCCTTCCTTCGGTGCAGGATTATGTGGAGGCGTTCAGGCCTTTTGCAGAAAAGGGCAAAGACATTATCTGCCTGTGCATTACCACCAAATTCAGCGGCTCCTACAATTCGGCCAAAACAGCGGCGGAATTGCTGCAGGAGGAATACCCGGGAGTGCGGGTTCAGGTGGTGGACACCGCTGTGAATACGGTGCTGCAGGGGCTGTTGGTGCAGGAAACAGTCAGGATGCAGCAGGCCGGACTTTCCTTTGAGGAAGCAGTGCAGGAAATTGAGCGGATAAAGTCCACCGGCAGAATTATTTTTACAGTTGGAAATTATGAGTACCTGATCCATGGCGGAAGAATCGGCAAAGTGATGGGAACTGCGGCGTCCACACTGGGAATTAAACCGCTGATTATGCTGAAAGAAGGGGAAATTTTTCCCACAGGCGTAACCAGAAACAGGAAAAAGGGCCTGAAACGGCTGATTGAACAGGCAAAAATCCATTTTGAGAAAATCGGAGAATCTCCCAATGATTACCGGATCGTGGTGGGATACGGGTATGATTATGAAGAAGCCGTGGAATTCAGGGATCAGCTTCTGGCGTCTCTGCAGACCTATTCAGATTGCGAAGCCGTTGATATTTACCAGATCGGGGCTACCATCGGCGTTCACACCGGCCCCTATCCGCTGGGGCTTGGACTGCTGAGGCGGTACGACAGGTAATGGGGAAGGGACAGCCTTTTATGATGAAAGCTGAAGCATTTACAGTATAGCTGGAATATTAAGAAAGAGAAAGACGACAGATATCTGCCGTAGATGGAGGAGACATGCAGATTATCATTGTGGGTTGTGGGAATGTTGGCACAACCTTGACAGAACAGTTAAGTAAGGAAGGACATAACATTACGGTAATAGACAGAGATCCGAAGAAAGCGGAGGCTGTGGCGAACCGGTTTGACGTGATGGGAATTGTAGGCAACGGGGCAAGCTTTGCCGTACAGAATGAAGCAGGCATTGAAGAGGCGGATTTGATGATAGCGGTAACCACCTCAGACGAGCTGAACCTGCTCTGCTGCCTGATTGCCAGAAAAGCAGGAGGCTGCAACACAGTTGCCCGGGTGCGCAATCCCATTTACAACCGGGAAATTACATATATCAAAGAGGAACTGGGCCTGTCTATGGTCATCAATCCGGAGTATGCGGCCGCCAGTGAAATTGCCCGGCTGCTGAAATTCCCTTCTGCCATTAAGGTGGACAGTTTTGCCAAAGGAAGAGTGGAGCTGTTAAAATGCAGGCTGGGAGAAGGGTCAGTGCTGGATGGAAAGCCGTTGACTTATATTTCCGGCGGCCTGCACTGCGATGTGCTGATTTGCGCAGTGGAACGGGGAGAAGAAGTTTTTATTCCTTCCGGTAATTTCCGGCTGCAGGAAAAGGACGTGATTTCCATTGTCGCTTCTTCCAGGAAAGCCAATGAATTTTTCCGGAAAATCGGAATGACCACCAACCGGATTAAAAACTGTATGATTATCGGCGGCGGCGAGACCACTTACTATCTGGCAAAGCAGCTTCTGCCCATGGGAATTGAGATTAAAATTATCGAACAGAATAAGGAACGGTGCAATGAGCTGAGCGAGCTTCTGCCCCAGGCCATGATTATTTACGGAGACGGGACAGAGCGCAATCTGCTGTATGAGGAAGGGATGCCAAAGGCCCATTCTTTTGTGGCCTGGACCAATCTGGATGAAGAAAATATTATGCTGAGCCTGTTTGCCAAAAGTGTGTCAAAGGCTAAAACCATTACCAAAGTGCACAGAATTGCCTATGATGAGATTATCGACAGCATGGATTTGGGAAGCGTGCTGTATCCGAAGCATATTACGGCGGAATACATTATTCAGTATGTGCGCGCCATGCAGAACTCCATCGGCAGCAACATAGAGACGTTGTACCAGTTAATTGAGGACAAAGTAGAGGCGCTGGAATTCAGGGTGCAGGAGAAATCTGCCCTGGTGGGAATTCCGCTGATGGAATTGAAGCTTAAGGAGAATCTGCTGATTGCCTGCATCAACCGGAAGGGCACGATTATCACTCCGGGAGGGCAGGATACCATTGAACTGGGGGACACCGTAGTAGTAGTGACAACAAATCAGGGCTTCCATGACCTGAAGGATATCTTGAAATAAGCGGAGGAAACAGACCAATGAATTATTCAATTATCCGATATCTTCTTTGCCGGGTGCTGGAATTTCAGGCGATGTTTCTGGCCCTTCCCTGTATCGCTGCGCTGATTTACCGGGAACGGGCGGGCTGGGCTTATGCGGCAGTCCTGGCAGGATGTCTTTTGGTGGGAACCCTGGGAAAAATGAAAAAACCCGGGAGCAATGTGTTTTATGCAAGAGAAGGATTTGCAGCGGTGTCGTTAAGCTGGATTGTGTTAAGCGTGACAGGGGCGCTGCCCTTGTATTTGTCCGGGGAATTTTCCAGTTATACCGACGCGCTGTTTGAGACAATTTCCGGACTGACTACCACCGGGGCAAGTATTCTGGGAGATGTGGAGGCATTGTCCCAATGCAATCTGTTCTGGCGCAGCTTTACCCATTGGATTGGCGGAATGGGGGTGCTGGTGCTGATTATGGCGGTTCTGCCTTTGGCCGGCGGCTACAATATGCACCTGATGCGGGCGGAAAGCCCGGGGCCTACCGTTGGAAAACTGGTTCCCAGAGTGAAAAATACAGCCAGAAATTTGTATAAAATGTACATAGTCCTGACGATTATTGAGATTATTCTGCTGCTGATTACAGGAATGTCTGTGTTTGAATCCATGACGCTGTCCTTTGGTACGGCAGGTACGGGAGGATTCGGGGTATTAAATGACAGTATCGGCAGTTACCGCATGATTTCCCAGGCAATCATTACCATTTTCATGATATTGTTCGGGATTAACTTTAACGCTTATTATCTGCTCTGGCAGAAAAAATATCTGCAGGCGCTGCACCATGAAGAAATGCGGTATTATCTGGGGATTATCCTGGGAGCAGTTCTTCTGATTACGATTAATATCCGGGGCAGTTTTCAGTCGGTACTGGACGCTTTTCACCATGCAGCTTTTCAGGTGGCTTCCATTATCACCACCACGGGATATTCCACGGCGGATTTTAACCAGTGGCCGGAATTTTCAAAATTTGTTCTGGTGCTTTTGATGTTTATCGGGGCGTGCGCCGGCAGCACCGGAGGCGGCATCAAGGTTTCCCGTGTAGTCATTATGCTGAAACTGGTAAAAAATGAATTATCCTATCTGATTCATCCCAAACGGGTGCGTCAGATCCATTTTGAAAAACATGTGGTAAATAAAGACGTGCTGCGGTCTATCTCCGTATTTTTTATTGCATACGCTATTATCTACGGGCTGTCGGTGCTGCTGATTTCTCTGGATGAACTGGATTTCACCACGAATTTTACGGCGGTGGCGGCAACCTTGAACAATATCGGGCCGGGGCTTGGGCAGGTGGGGCCTGCGGAAAACTTTTCCGTGTATTCTCAGCCTGCCAAGTATGTATTGATGTTTGATATGTTGGCAGGGCGGCTGGAGCTGTTTCCCATGCTGCTGCTGTTTGCGCCCTCGACCTGGAAACGGAGATAAGCCCAGACTGAGAAAGGACGGAGAAGCATTGCGTCAGATGGAATTTAAAATGGAGCGGACGGGCCTGCTGAAAGAGGGGGATGTGCTTCCGGTCAGCGAGGGGAAGCTGCCCACTTCCTATTATTATACGTTGGGAAAGGCTTATGCCATGTCCGCTAATTACGGATTCAGTGAACGGCTGAAATCCACAGAGGGAAAAGTGGTAAAAGTTCACGAGACCCCGAAAGGTTTTTTTGTAACAGTGGAATTTGATGAATGACGGGAAGGATTTTCTGAGGAAGGGCATATGGATGACAGAGTAGCCATTATCGGCATTATTGTGGAAGAAGCGGCTTCCATTGAAGAACTAAATCAGATTCTCCATGCGTATGGGGAATATATCATCGGCAGAATGGGAATTCCCTATCCGAAAAAGGGAATTAATATTATCAGCATCGCAGTGGACGCGCCCCAGAATGTCATCAGTGCGTTATCGGGAAAACTGGGAAAATTACAGGGGGTCAGCAGTAAAACTGCCTATTCCAAAGTATAGCTTAGAGGTGGGATGCAGCAGCGTCTCATTCCGCCGGGAAGCAGACAGAACAGGAGGAACAGACCATGAGTTTCAATCACACGCCAGGAGCAGAACGTGTTCACATTGGATTTTTCGGAAGAAGAAATGCCGGGAAATCCAGTGTGGTAAATGCGGTGACAGGGCAGGAGCTTTCGGTAGTGTCAGAGGTGAAAGGAACCACCACCGACCCGGTGCAGAAAGCCATGGAGCTTCTGCCCCTGGGGCCGGTGGTGGTGATAGACACGCCGGGAATAGATGACGAAGGCGCGTTGGGAGAGCTGCGGGTCAGAAAGACCCGGCAGATTCTCAACAAAACAGATGCTGCGGTTCTGGTTGTGGATGGAACCGGCGAACCGGCAGAGGCAGATCGGGAACTGATAAGATTATTTCAGGAGAAACAGATTCCGTTTCTTGTTGCAGTGAACAAAGCGGATGCGGCAAAAGAGGAGATACTGGAAGAAAAATTTGGGGAATATGAAAACCGTCTCATTGTAAGCGGCAAAACAGGGTTTCAAATTCAGGAATTGAAAGAAAAAATTGCAAATCTCGCAGCGGTTCAGCCGTCTCAGCGCAGAATTGCGGGAGATTTGCTTAAACCCGGGGATACGGCGGTACTGGTGGTTCCCATCGATCAGGCGGCGCCTAAGGGCAGGCTGATCCTGCCTCAGCAGCAGACGATACGGGATATCCTGGAAGCGGACGCTGCCGCCCTTGTGGTAAAAGAAAACGGCTTGAAGGAGGCGTTAAAAAGTCTTGGGAAGAAGCCGGCTCTGGTGATTACAGACAGCCAGGTATTCGGAACAGTCAGTGCAGATACGCCGAAAGATATTCCGCTGACTTCTTTTTCTATTCTATTTGCCCGGTATAAAGGAAATCTGCAGACGGTTGTAAGAGGCGCGGCAGCCATAAAATCTCTGCAGCAGGGGGATCGGGTGCTGATTTCCGAAGGGTGCACCCATCATCGCCAGTGTGAGGATATCGGCTCCGTGAAATTGCCCTGGTGGCTGAAAGAATATACTAAAAAAGAACTTTCCATTGAACTGACCTCCGGCACGGAATTTCCGGAGGATTTATCTCCGTATCGGCTGATTATTCACTGCGGCGGCTGTATGCTGAATGAACGTGAGATGAAATACCGGCTGAAATGCGCCGAGGATCAGGGGATTCCCATGACCAATTACGGGATAGCAATTGCCTGTATGCAGGGAATTCTAAGGCGGAGTGTGGAATTGTTTCCGCAGGTTCTGGCTGAATTGCAGCAGGAGGAAGTCTGATGCCGCCAAAAGACAGAAACCATATTAAAACAATGATTCTGCACCGGTTTTTTGCTAAAATGCTGCAGGCGTCTGCAGGGTGCATGGCCTTTCTTGTGGTCTGCCTGTTTCTGGGAAAGAACATTCTGGGTTCCCGCACCTGGTACGGCACAGAAGGGATTTATCCGCTGATTCACTGGATTTCTGATAACCAGGGCCTCTTTGTGCTGCTGTCATTTCTGACAGGGGTGCTGGGAATCGGAATTTTTTACTGGGTGAGGCTTTTGAATTATTTCCAGGAAGTGCTAGAGGCCATGGAACGGCTGAACGGGGAAACGGGTTTCATTCAGCTTCGGCCGGAGCTTCGGGAAGTGGAGCAGTATATGAATGAAATTCAGATGCAGAACCGGCAGAATGAACAGAGAGCCAGGGAAGCGGAACAGCGCAAAAGCGATTTGATTGTGTATCTGGCCCATGATTTAAAGACGCCGCTGACCTCGGTAATCGGTTACCTGACTTTATTGAGGGATGAAAGGCAGATTTCACCGGAGCTGCAGGAAAAGTATCTGGCGGTTTCCCTGAAAAAAGCGGAGCGTCTGGAAGAATTGATTAATGAATTTTTTGAGATTACCAGGTTTAATCTGACCCATTTAGAACTGGAGCAGTCCGTGGTTTCTCTGGATATCATGTTAGAACAGACGGCGTATGAGTTTCAGCCTGTTTTTGCAGAAAAACATCTGACCTGTGAGCTGAAGCCGGAATCCGGGCAGCTGAAAATCACCTGCGATCCGGAAAAACTGCAGCGTGTCTTTGACAATCTTCTGCGGAATGCCGCGCTTTACAGTTATGAAAACAGTGTTATTACAATTCGGACAAGGCTTGAAGACGCCAATGTCTGCATTCAGGTGGAAAATCAGGGCGCTGTGATACCCAGGGAAAAACTGGAGCGTATTTTTGAGCAGTTTTTCCGGTTAGACAGCGCAAGACAGAGCAGAAACGGCGGGGCCGGATTGGGGCTTGCCATTGCCAGGGAAATTGTGCGGCTGCATGGGGGAAGCATTCAGGCCGAGAGCAGTCAGGAGAGAACTGTGTTTACGGTGCGGCTGCCTGTTGGTGTTTGAGCTGGATAAGAATAAAAGCTGACTTGAAATATGAAAGATAACAAAAAGGCAAGTGAAATAGTGGAAAAAGCAAAAACTAAAATAAAATTTTAGGAAGTATATCACACTTAAAAATTTTCTTGCAACCAATCCACATATATGCTATATTAAAGGCATGGAAAAGAGCAGCCGCCCACAAAGTGGTCAGCCTCTCAGATGTGCTATAAGCCTACCTGAATCCGGCCAAGAAACAAGGTAGGCTTATTTATTTTCGCTTGTTTGTCCTATCTATATAGGCAAGCAGTGCAATTAGAAAGTTACCGCCTAAAAACAACAGGCTCAAAATCTGGTATGTATCCATCTGCACCACCTCCCCTCTTTCTTAAGTGAGGGAGGCTTGTCCACCTTGCAACACGGTTGCTCTTGCCCAGAATCATACCATATCCAAGAACAGATTGCAAACTTAAGAATATCTTAAATCTTTTGGGAGAAAAAACGCAAGAACCCATAAACTCTTTTTCTTATAATAAGAGAAAAGAAAATACAGGAGAAAGAAGGAGAGTTTATGGGACAGAAAGCTTTACAGAGGACAAAAAATTATGACTGGGAATTGCAGGTGATTCCGGGAACCTACTATATAGATTTTGATCAGGAGGATGAATGCAGGCCGTTAAGAAGCAGGCAGAGAAAGCCGGCCACAAGGCGCAGGAAGAAAAAGAAAAGCCGCAGAATCGGAAGAATCCTGGCGGGAGCGGCTGCCGTGTATCTCCTTGCAGTCAGCCTGCCGGCGGCAGGAAGAGCAATATCACAGGGCAGAACAGAATCAGAGAGGTTTTTGAAACAACTGGAATCGGAGCGTACAGGGGAAGCCTATCCGGAAGAATTGCTGGAGATGCTTGAAAAAAATGAAGAAGCTTACGATTTTGTGACAGGCTATCCCAACCGCGGGGAGTATATGGGAAAAGAAATTAATCTGACGGCTGAGGATCTGGCAGGCCAGGTTCCTCTGCTGATGCAGTGGGACATGCGTTGGGGATATGACAGTTACGGGCAGGATATGATTGCTGTAGCAGGCTGCGGCCCCACCTGTATGACAATGGCGTATCTGTATCTCACCGGGGACACTTCTATGAATCCCAGGAATATGGCGGAGTATGCTTGTGAGAGCGGTTTTTGTACGCAGGCCGGAACAAGCTGGGAATTCTTTACCGCAGGAACTGCGGGACTGGGCTTATCCGGACAGGAGCTGCCGCTGGGGGAAACGCAGATTAAAAATGCTTTGGATCAGGGAAATGTGGTAATTTTAAGTATGCGGCCGGGAGATTTTACCACCACCGGGCATTTCATACTGCTGCGGGGGTATGATGAAAAAGGATTTTATGTCAATGATCCCAACAGCAGAAAAAACAGCGGGAAGCAGTGGAGTTATGATCGAATCAGCGGACAAATCAAGTGTTTATGGAGCATTGGGAAGGAATAATCAAAATTTACTAATCTGACAAAGAGGAATAACAACAAGGTTTGATTCCTGGACAGATAGATGAGCGTTTTGCATTTAGGAGGTAAAAATAACTATGAACGATATAATAAAAGCGCTGCACGACAGAAAATCTGTCCGTGTATTTACAGAGGAAGAGATTACAGCAAAAGACAGAGAAGCCATTTTAACCGCATCCCTGCAGGCTCCTTCTGCAGGATGCCAGCTGTTATACACCATTCTGGATATTACAGATCAGAACAAAAAGGAAAAACTGGCGGAGCTTTGCGATCATCAGCCGTTTATAGCCAAAGGGAAATTAGTGCTGATTTTCTGCGCAGACTGCAAAAAGTGGCTGTCCTTTTATGAGGAAGCGGGGCTTATGCCCAGAACCCCCGGGCCGGGGGATTTGCTGCTGGCAGTGGAGGACGCCGTAATTGCAGCCCAGAATGCAGTGACGGCGGCAGAAAGCCTTGGCATCGGCTCCTGCTACATCGGAGATGTGATGGAGCATGCCAAAGAAATGAAAGAGCTTCTGTCGCTGCCGGCCTATGTATATCCGGCCTGTATGCTGGTATTCGGGCATCCCACCGGGCAGCAGAAGGAGCGGAAAAAACCAGAGCGGTTTGCACTCTCTGATATTGTCTGCGAGAATGTGTATCAGGAGAAAACCAGCGCAGATATCCGGTCTATGTTTGAGGGGAAAACCGGGGCGCAGAGCTATGAGGCATGGATGGAGGCCTTTTGGAAACGGAAATATGAAAGCGAATTTTCCAACGAGATGAACCGCTCCATGGAAGTGTATCTGAAGGATTTCAGAACAGAATGACCCTGGTTTGAAAATCATTTTTAGGACTTGCCCGAAAGAATGAAAGGAGAAACATCCCATGAAAAAATTATTCACCGGATTACTGGCGCTTGCCTGGATGGGAATTATTTTCGCTTTTTCCGCCCAGAGCGCGGTGGAGTCATCCCAGACCAGCCAGTCTGTATCCTACCAGATTGCAGAATGGCAGAACCGTCTGTTCGGCCTGGAGAAAACGGAAGAAGAATTGCTGGAGCAGGCAGAAGGGATGCAGCTTGTGATCCGCAAGGGGGCCCATATGAGTGAATATGCGCTGCTGGCAATTCTGCTTGGGCTGCATTTGGGATGCTACTCCTTTTCTGATAAGAAAGTTTTGCTGTGGGCCTTTGCAGCGGCAGTTTGCTATGCGGCCACCGACGAGTTTCATCAGTTATTTGTGCCGGGGCGGGCAGGCAGGATTACGGACGTCTGCATCGACGGTGCGGGATGCCTGGCAGGAGTGATATTTTATTACGCAGTATGGGGAAGAAAGAGAGGAAGGGAAAATTTTTAAACTGCAGGGAACAATCTATAGTTCTGCATCTATCCAAATATAAAACCTTCGCTGCAGCGCTATAGAATAGCTTTTTACATTTTTCTTACAATTTTATGAATACTTTTTCTGAAAATTCCTGTATAATAAAAATAAGGCATTGTTTGCCGCTCTGACAGAGACTCAGGAAGAAAAGGACAGAATCTAACATGATAAAAATTTTAATCGTAGAAGACGATCCCAATATTGCCAAACTGATAGAAGCCACCGTAGCCATTGGCGGTTATGAAGGAATTGTATGCGGCGACGGCGCCGAAGCTTTTGAGAAGATGGAGCATGGGAATTATGACCTGATCCTGTTGGATGTTATGCTGCCGGGGATGGACGGATTTGAGATTGTGAAGAAACGCACCAACAAAGAAGCGCCGGTGATTTTTATTACAGCCAAACAGGAATTGACAGACAAAGTGAAGGGTCTCAGGCTTGGGGCGGAGGATTATATCGTGAAGCCCTTTGAGGCCATGGAGCTTCTTGCCCGGATAGAGGTGATCCTGCGGCGGGTGAAACGGACAGAAAACACGTATTCTTATGGAAACATTACTGTCAATGTGGAGGAGCACACCTGTAAATGCGACGGAGAGGATGTGTATCTGACCCCGAAGGAATTTGAAGTACTGGTGTTTTTCATTCAGCACAAGGATGTGGCCATTTCCAGAGACCGGCTGTTAGCGGCAGTCTGGGGCTTTGAATATGAGGGAGAGACCAGAACCATTGATATTCACATTCAGCAGCTTCGCAAGAAGCTGAACTTAAAAGATCGGCTGGTGACGATTCCCAAACTGGGCTATCGCCTGGAAAGCGCGAAGGAGTAGCAGTATGAAATTGTGGCAGAAGGTTTTCCTGTATACATTGATACTGGTGATGCTGGCAGTGAGCATGACCAGTATTTTGTTATTAAAAAGCAGTTTTTCATTTGCGTTGGATCAGAAAAAGCAGAGTGTATACAGCGAGCATGAATTTTTAATTACCAGTTTTAAAAGCATGATGATTACAGAGCGTCTGAGAGAAAATGCCATTGTGCTGGAGGAAAAGAAGCTGAAAAATTTTATGGAAGGCACTTTCGGAAAAAAAGCAGATGGCAATGGCATTCTGTTCTGCAATGCGAAAAATGAGTATTTTTACAGCAACCGGGAAATAAAAGTGCCGAAGGGGCTGTTAGAAGCCGTGATGGACAGCGGAAAAAGCTATATGCAGGTGGAGGAGCATCAGCTGTACACAGCTTCGGCAGAGAGCATTGAGGGAAAAACCTATTACGTGGTGACAGAAAACGATATTACGGATGTGATGAAGATTCATGAAAATATGTTATGGCAGATTCAGGCTATCAGCATGGCGTGCGCCGTTGTCATTGCCCTGATTTTACTGGTGGTGGTAAAAACGCTGCTGCATCCTCTGAAGAAAATCAACGAAGGAACCAGATCCATAGCCCAGGGCAGTTATCAGGAACGTGTGCCGGAGCGGGGGCACGATGAACTTTCCGAGCTTGCCCGCAACATGAACTGTATGGCAGAGGCAGTGGAAACCAATGTGCGGGCGTTGGAGCATGTGGCTGAGGATCGGAAACAGTTTATCGACAATCTTTCCCATGAGATGAAAACGCCTCTAACCTCCATTCTGGGTTTTTCAGATCTTCTGCAGATTAAAAAAGACATTACCGAGGAAAACCGGATCGAATACGCCGGCATTATCAAGGCGGAGGCCACCCGGATGCGGACGCTTTCCGGTAAATTGATGGAATTGATTACGGTAGGCGAGGCCAATCTGGAATGGAGCAGGGAAGAAATGCAGGAGCTTTTTGGAGAAATCGGAGCTTCTTTAAAAGTAATCACAAATAACCGGAAAATGCACTTCAGCTGTGAAGCGGAGCAGGGCAGCCTGTGGGTGGACCGTGAGCTGTTCAAATCCCTTTTATACAATCTGGTGGACAATGCGGTGAAAGCATCCGGTGAGGACGGCAGAATCCAGGTCATCGGATATTTTGAAGAGGGCCAGTTCTGCATTCGGGTCTCAGATGAAGGCGTGGGCATTCCGAAAGAAGAGCTTGAGAAGATTACCCAGGCGTTTTATATGGTGGATAAAGTCAGGAGCAGGGCCAACGGCGGCGCAGGCCTGGGGCTTGCCCTGTGCAAAGAGATTGTGTCCCTTCACCGGGGAACCATGAAGTTTGAAAGCATCCAGGGCCAGGGAACCAGAGTGCTGATTTGCATGAGGGGAGGGGCAGAATATGCATAGAGTTAAATCTCTGTTTTTGACGCTGTTATGTGCGGGAATGATTCTGGCAGCCGGATATCTGGTGATTGTCCAGAGCGGACAGAAGGTACTGGAACGGGAGCGGATTTTGGAGGAATCTGTGTATGAGGACACCAGCTCCAACATTTTCTATGGAAAAATAGAAGAGGATATTGAATTATTTCCCTGGAGTTATTATCCCCAGGATAAAACAGCAGAAAACACCGAAGGTTTCCCAAGATTTCAGGCAATTGATCTGGACCAGTGGACGGAGGAAGCCGAAGCGGAATTAAAGGAGGCTCAGAACTGGTATTTGTATCAGATGATTGGATGGGAAAGCGGGATGTCTGCGGAGGAAGTATGGAGCTTGTACCATAACAGCCAGAAAAGCATTATGGACAGTATGGTGAAAGTGGACAATTCTCCTTACGGCCCTGCTACCATTTATTTTTATCAGGATATTGTGCCGCTGGGGGAACAGCAGTATCAGATACGAATTGCCTGCAGCGACTGGAATTTGATCAGTTTTAACTGTTTTAAGTACCGCAGCGGGCAGGAGAGGGACAGGGAAGCCTGGGCAGAGGGGAAAGAAAAGCTGGTGAGTATCCTGGAGAAATCAGAGGAGCAGCTTGCGGAATATTACAGATATATGATATTGCTGCGCAATCAGGAATTAATGACTACTTTTGATGAAAAGAAAGGGTATATCAGCACCTGCCTGCAGAGCTTATACTGGCTGGAAAAAATTATGGCGGGACAGGATTACGGCTATGAATCTATTTCAAATGAAATAAGGGATATAATGGAGGACGACTGGGTGCTGGCAGACAGTGAAAAGGAGACAACTGTGTTGAATAACAAGGCGGAAAGCAGCGGCGAGGCGGAAGCTATGGTGAATGCGGCCTCCAGTTATTCTTACCAGATTGTGGAGCTGAAAAACATGATTCTTCTGCTGATGCAGGGGGAGGAAACCCTTGGAATATTTTACGATCCGATGGAACAGCGTTTCTGCGGCTACAATTTTTTTTATGAATATTAAATTTTTCGAAAGCATTGGAAAAACAGTTGTGCTATCGGAGGCTCTGGCTTATAATAAAGTCATGTTTCGGATGATAAAATCCGGAAAGAAAGAGGAGAATTCAGCATGAACAACACAGATAAGTTCGACGATACAGATTTTCGTGAAGTAATATCAGATGCAGAAGAACCGGAGAAATCTGAGGAGCCGGAAAGCGGCGGCAAAGGAGAGCTTCAGGAGTCCGGTGAGAAAGAGAATGAATATGAAGATACCTGCTACATCTGCCACCGGCCGGAGAGCAAAGCAGGCAAGATGATTAAGATACCCAATGAAATCTGCATTTGCGCGGATTGTATGCAGAAAACCTTTGACAGCATGAGCCAGGTAAGTTTTCCCATAGGGGACATGAGCAATTTTGGGAATATGCCCAATATCAGCATGATTAATTTATCTGAGCTGCAGAATTTAGGCATGATGCCCAAGAGCCAGAAGCTGAAAAAGAAGCGGGCCAAAGAAGAAAAGAAAGCGAAACCGGCCCTGGATATCAAGGCGATTCCCGCTCCTCATAAGATTAAAGCCAGCTTAGATGAGTATGTGGTGGGCCAGGAGCACGCCAAGAAGGTGATGTCTGTGGCTGTGTACAATCATTACAAGCGGGTAGGATGCAGCAATAAGGACGGCGTGGAGATTGAGAAGTCCAATATGCTGATGCTCGGGCCTACCGGAAGCGGGAAAACTTATATGGTAAGAACGCTTGCCAGGCTTCTGGATGTGCCCCTTGCCATTGCAGACGCCACTTCCCTGACAGAAGCCGGGTATATCGGAGACGATATTGAGAGCGTGGTTTCCAAGCTGCTGGCGGCTGCAGAGAATGATGTGGAGCGGGCAGAACACGGCATTATCTTTATTGACGAGATTGACAAAATTGCCAAGAAGAGAAATACCCACCAGAGGGATGTGAGCGGGGAGAGCGTTCAGCAGGGGATGCTGAAATTATTAGAAGGAGCCGATATTGAAGTTCCGGTAGGGGCCAACAGCAAGAACGCCATGGTGCCCCTTGCCACAGTGAATACCAGAAATATCCTGTTTATCTGCGGCGGCGCATTTCCGGATCTGGATGATATTATCAAAGAACGGCTGAATAAGAAGTCTGCCATGGGATTTCACGCAGATTTGAAAGATAAATACGATAAGGAGGACAACATTCTTCACAGGGCGGAAGTGGAGGATATCCGCAAGTACGGCATGATACCGGAGTTTTTGGGCCGGCTGCCGGTGATTTTTGCATTGGACGCTTTATCGGAGGATATGCTGGTGCAGATTCTGACGGAGCCGAAAAACGCCATTATCAAACAGTATCAGAAGCTGCTTGCCATGGATGAAGTGAAACTGGAATTTGATGAAGGGGCGCTGCATGCCATTGCCGGAAAGGCCCGGAAGAAGGACGTGGGAGCCAGGGCGCTGCGGGCCATTCTGGAGGAATTTATGCTTGATATTATGTATGAGATTCCCAAGGATGACAACATCGGCATGGTGACCATTACCGGAGACTACATTGAGAATAAGGGAGGCCCCATCATTACCATGCGGGGCTGAATAAATTGGCAGTGCATTACATAGTATGATAAAAAAAGAAAAGAGCAGACTATGGATTGTGAAGAAGCCGTATATTCAAATGACTATTATGATTTTATTATGGAATATACCATGCCTAATTTCGGGGCTCCCATAAGCGAATGTATGCAGAAAATTGACGCTTCCTACGATATCGCCTATTTGCCCAGGGAAGGAAGTCTTTCTTTGAATATTCAGAATTATAACTATACGTCCATTCCGAAATGTTATACGCTGATGGATGAAAGCGCACTGGAAGCAAGCGGGATATTGAGGATACAGAATCAGCCTACCCTGTCCCTGAAGGGACAGGGTGTTTTGATTGGTTTTCTGGATACCGGAATTGATTATGTGAATCCGGTATTCCGAAACAGTGACGGAAGCACCCGAATCACGGCGATCTGGGATCAGACAGAACGCAGCGGAATACCGCCGGAGGGTTTTCTCTACGGAACAGAATATCTGGACGCCGAAATCAATAAGGCCCTTCAGGCCAAAAATCCCAGGGACGTGGTGCCTGTGACCGATCCGGAGGGACATGGCACGTTTTTGGCAAGCGTGGCGGCCGGGAGTCAGGTTCGGGAAGAGGAATTTATCGGCGCAGCCCCTTATGCCAGAATTGCAATGGTAAAGCTAAAGCCGGCAAAGCAGTATTTGAGGGAATTCTTTTTCATTCCGGAGGATGCGGCGGCATATCAGGAAAACGACATTATGGCAGGACTGGCATATTTGGATCAGCTTGCCCAGAGAGTCCGGATGCCCCTGGTGATTTGCTTCGGCCTGGGTTCTAATATGGGAAGCCATACGGGCGTCAGCCATCTGAGCACGATGCTGAATAATATAACGCTGCGCAGCGGCCGGGTGGCAGTTACCGCTGTGGGCAATGAAGGGAATGAAAGGCACCATTATTTCGGCCGGATGGAAGAAGGGCAGGAATACCAGAATGTGGAAATCGGCGTGGGAGAGGGAGTAGAGGGTTTTTCGGCAGAGCTTTGGGCCAGGGCGCCCCAGCGGTTTGTGGTGGAGATTATTTCTCCCACCGGAGAACGGATGCCCAGTGATTATATCCTTTCCGGCGGAAGAGAGTTCCGTTTTTTATTTGAGGATACCAGGCTGACGGTGGATTACCGGATTACCGGCATTTTAAATGGGGCCCAGGTGATTTACATGCGTTTTGAAAATCCTTCCCAGGGGTTATGGAACATTCGGGTATTTCCGGAGGTGGAGCTGGCAAGTATTTTCAACATATGGCTGCCGATGGAGGAGCTTTCCACCGGGGAGGTATTTTTTGTCCGCTCCAATCCGGACACAACCATTACGGTTCCTTCCACTGCCATTGTGCCAATCGGTGTGGGAGCGTACGATGTGCGGGACAACAGCATTTATCTGCGCTCCGGCAGAGGGTTTACCACCAACGGCTGGATTAAACCGGATTTGGTGGCTCCGGGAGTGGGCGTATTCGGCGCAGGGCCAAATAACCAGTTTACCACCCGGGACGGCACCAGCGTCGCGGCGGCAATTACGGCGGGAGCAGTTGCTTTGATGCTGGAATGGGGCATTGTCCGGGGCAATTATACGGCAATTACCAGTATAGAGATTAAAAACGTACTGATCCGCGGGGCGGCCAGAGACAGCAAACGGACGTATCCGGATCAGGCATTTGGATGGGGGAGACTGGATCTTTACCAGGCGTTTGAAGATTTCAGGATTCGTTGAAAGGAGAAACAGAATGAAATATGCAGCGGTTGCAGCGGCAGTGTTTGCCGGAGATTTTTTTCTGAAAGAACAGGTGGAAAAGCGGAAAGATTTGAAAGAAACAGAGATTTTAAAAGGCCGGATTATTCTGAAGAAGTATCATAACAGGGGAGCGGCACTGAATTTTATGGAGAGACGGACGGGACTGGTGAAAAAAATATCCGCGGTCTTTCTGCTGCTTCTGGGCGTCCTGTGGTATCTGCTTTTTCGCAAAAAGGAAAATCCTGCGGTTCTTTTGGGCCTGAGCCTTGCCATCGGAGGAGGCGCCAATAATTTTTGTGACAGGCTTACACGGGGATATGTGGTGGATTATTTCAGCTTCCGTACGCCCTGGAACTGGCTGAATCAGATTATTTTTAATGTTTCTGATCTGTGTATTTTTACGGGCACGCTGATTGCCATGGCGGCACAACCGCTGCACTGATTGCAGGGAACATGAGCTGAAGCCAGCCAGGCCGCAGGCGAAAGAGCACAACCGCTGCGCTGATCACAGAGGAGCCAGCCAGGCCGCAGGCAAAAGAAAAGCAAAACATGCAAAAAGAATTGCTGCAGCAGCCTTATGGCACATACAGCAATTCTTTTTATTAACCGTAATTCCTCTATATCTTATATCAAAATAAAAATAGAAAATTCTATATTATTGACAAAGGTACATTGTGAATGACCGGATTAAAATTAGTGGATTACAGTTACGTTCACAGCCTGAGGTCCTTTAGAACCTTCTGTCACATCAAATTCAACAGATGCGCCTTCTTCCAGGGACTTGAACCCTTCCATGTTTAACCCGGAATAATGAACAAATACATCGTTGCCGGATTCATCAGAAATGAAACCATATCCTTTTTGGTTGTTAAACCATTTTACTGTACCTTGCATGCCAAGTACCTCCAAAAAAATAATCTGCGCTGCATTTATTTACAACGTAGGACTATAGTAACATATAATATGAAAAATGTAAAGAATTATTCATAGAAAATTAAAAAAAGTGAATTTTTTGTTAATTCAGCGGTTCAAAAGCAATCTGATGTTTCCGGAAAAATTTTTTGACCATATCATCCCAGGCGTGCTCCAGTGATTTGTCCATGGAAAAAATATGGCAGGAAATCCCTGTGGTGCAGGTAAGCTTCTGGTTCTGGTATTTCAGGTTCAGATACATGCCGGAAACTTCCTCCGGCGCAAAACTGCTGCTGACAGAGGCGACGGTGCGTTTCTGATTTTCACTGGATAATTGAAACACAAATTTGAAAGCAAAGGGCGCGCGCTTTCCCTTGATGATATCAAAGCAGATGGGGCGCACCAGGGAGAAGGGCGTATATTCTTCCTGGGAAATCAGAGGGTAAGGCTCATCTTCCGGGCTGAAAAAATCCGCATTGGAGCGGCCCTCCAGAAAATAAGTCATAAAAGTTGTAATGCTTCCTTCGCGAAGCAGAAAACTGTCAAAGGTGTCTGTGCGCAGAAATAGATTCATAAATTCTTTTACATCCGGAATGGAAAAAGCAGTCATAATAAACCTCCTGACTCATGCTTTGTGTGTTTGAAATTGACAATTGAAAAAGGATTGCTCCGGCGGCTGCATATTACAGTTTGTTCTTGTTCAGATAGCGGTACACGGTGGGAACCGACACAAGAAGCTGCGCGGCAATTTCTGACACGGAGCCTTTAACCTTCAGTATCCCTTCATCATCCATCCGGTGGACGATACGGACTTTTTCCTGCATGGACATCCGGGCAGGAGAAATCCCGCTTTCTGCAATGATTTCCTGAATCCGCTCCCGCATCAGACTGGCCATGGGCTTGTCCAGGCTTTCAGAATATTCCGTCTCTTCACATCCGGACAGATGGAATAATTCCAGAAGATTTGCCACGGCATGGTTCAGATTTTGTACGGCGGTCATGGCTTTGTTGATGCATAAAAGGCCGATGAGCCGCCCTTCATTTTTGATAAAGTAAGTGGAAGAGAGGAATTCTCCCTGTTTGTTCCGGCCGGTATAATTGGCCAGATAATCTGCGTTTTGGTAAGAGCCTTTGGCAATGATGTCTTTGGCAAGGTCAGTAAGGGGATTGCCGATTTCCCGGTCAGATACATTGTTGTAAATGGCGGCCAGTGAATGCTCCGGCTCTTTTGTGTCATGGATGACGATTTCACAGCCCGGGCCGCAGACTTCTGCCAGAAAAGGGGCAATATTGATATACAGCTGCAATACTTCTTGATCTGTCATTTACATCACCTGCCTTGGTTTTATGTAGGAAACGGAAAAATTTTGCTTCTGAGCCGCCGTATGTTCCAGAAAGCCGCTGAGCCTTACAGGAACAGTTCATTTTCTTTCCAGCCGCTGCAGGCTTTTTTCAGCTTCAGACTGGCAGCGGCATGAAGGGCCTTATTGAGGCTGCGGGCATGCTGAGGACAGATGGCCATACAGCGCATACAGGAAATGCAGAGCTTGGGATCTGTCTGGGAAGGGGTTGCCGTATCAATGGCGCCTGTGGGGCATTTGTCCGCACAGAGACCGCAACGATTGCAGGATTTTCCGGCTGCAGGCTTTAAGGGGACGCCGCCGTATTCCCGATAAGGGCGGTTTCCGGGCAGATTCAGATGGGAAGAGAGAGAACCGGCTTCCATTTTGGCACGGATGTTCTCTGCAAAGCGAGTCAGTGTCTCTGCATCCTGGGCGTTTGGACGTCCGGCGGCATACTGGCGCATAATGGAGTGCTCCGCCACAGCAGCCACAGCGGCAATACAGGAAAAACCGGAATCTGCCAAAACGTCCTGGAGTTCGGCGAAGGTGTCGTCGTAAGCCCGGTTTCCGTATACGGCAATCAGAATGGCCGAAGCGCCGTTTCCGTTCATCTGCCGCAGCCGCGTTACGGCAATGTCCGGAACCCGGCCGCCGTAGGAGGGAACGGATACGATGCAGGTATCTGTCTCTGCAAAAGAGCAGGAGGAAAAGTCCCTGCTGCGTTCCGTTAAGTCAATCAGGATGCTTTCGGAAGAAAAAGATGCTGTGAAAATATCGGATACCTTTTTCGTGCCTCCGGTGGGGCTGAATACAATGTGATAAACAGACATAATATCTCCTTTCGGAATGGTTGTTGTTTGATATGAAATATTGTAACAGAGATACATGGACATTGCAATTTTTTTGAGATAGTGTAAAATTTTTTTCGGAAAATTTAAGAAGGGAACTCTTTTTTGTGGTAGAGTATAAGTGCCTAAACAAACACCCGCACAAAAGAAAGGAGTTCCCTATGGTCAACAGTATAATCTATTTTGAAGAACGTTGCATTAAAATTTTTGAAAAATTAGAAGATGATTTTCTTAAAAATCCAAAAAATTTCGCAGAGTATGTTTATGGCATCACTAACGTATTATGCAAACTCGGAACAGAAATGCTCCGGGAGTCCCTGGAAGCGATGGATCAAATGCTGTGTAAGAGCTCCTTTCGCCGGAAGTCATGGAGCATAGAAGCACACCACTGGAAAACACTGACTACCTCTCTTGGAGATGTTACCTTCAAAAAAACGCTGTTCCTAAATAAGCAGACAAAGGAGTATTCTTACCTGCTCGACCGTATCCTGGAGCTGGAGCCAAACCAGCGCCTGACAGAAGATGCGTCTGCTCGGATGCTGGAAGAAGCGGTGCAGACTTCCTATGAACGAGGTGGGCAACAGGTGAGTATGACTACACAGGTAAGCCGTCAGACGGTCAAAAATAAGATTCATGCGCTGCAGTTTCCGCCGGAGAACACAATCCCAGAACAGAAAAAGGTGGTGGACTATCTGTATATGGATGCAGATGAAGATCATGTGGCTTTACAGTTCCGCGAAAAGAAAGGTGATCTTACGAAAGCAGAAAACGGAGTAAAAAATAATGGTCTGATCACAAAAATGGTCTGTGTTTATGAAGGGAAAGAGGAAGAAACATTTCATGGCAAGCGCAGAGTGCTGACAAACTGCCATTATTTCTGTGGGGTGAACAGCAAAGAGGCAAACTTAAAGTTCTGGGATGATATTTACCAGTATCTGGAAAGGAATTATGATCTGGATCAGGTGAAAAAGATCTATCTGAATGCAGATGGAGGAAGCTGGATCAAAACGGGAGCAAAGCGTCTCAAAGGCGTCACTTATGTGCTGGACGGGTTTCATCTGGAGAAATGCCTGATAAAGCTGGCGCCGCATCTGAACAGGAAAGAGCGGATACCCGTGCTGGAGGAGTTCCGCAAAACAATCCGGAATCAGACAAAGAATGATTTCAGAGAACTGGTGGAAAAACAGAAAAAAGAGATGCCCAAATGGAGGAAGCGTTCAAAAGTGGAGGAAGCGGCGTCCTATATTCTGTCTAACTGGACAGCGGCGAAACTGCGTCTGAGGCATAAAAACGGAGTTCTTGGGAGCAGCACAGAAAGCCACGTGAGTCACATCCTGTCTGCAAGGATGAGTTCGAGACCGATGGGATGGAGTCGCCAGGGAGCGGCAAAAATGGCCGAACTGAGGGCGTATTATTATAATGGAGGAGATATGCTGGAGCTGGTGCGGTATCAGAAGAAAGCGGGGAGTAAGGAATCGAGAAAAGAGGAAAAAATCCTGAGCAGTACGCAGATTCTGATATCAGAAAGGAACCGGCATGGAGAACTGGGAAAATATCTGGAACGTATCAGTCACAGCATGTCGCTGCAGAATAAAAAGAGAGTGTATTTTCAGGCTCAGATCAGAGGATTGTAAAACAGATTCAGAAGCACAGGTGGAAGTCTGCGCAAAAAGGAGCTGTTTGTGCAGGGAAAAGAACTATAGTACAGCTAAAAAAAACAAGAAGTCATTTCTATTTGAGAAAAACATTTGTGGTAAACTCTGACCAATCAAACCCGAAAGTAAAGTTACACTATC